>CALQLM010000283.1 GCA_943331415.1 Bifidobacterium breve | reverse complement strand
GAGGGTTTTGCTGGGACATTCCTCGATCTGGTTCCGGCATCGGGAAAGAACCCGGGAGGACGGGTTTGGGGATGGCCACAGCTATCCGCTCAGTGTTCACCGCGAGCCTCGCTATGACCAGTGCCGCGGCAGTAGCCATCAACCCGGTCAGTCCGCCGTCGGTGGCGGCCAAGATCAAAGGTGATACCGCCAAGACAAGGCTGGCAAGGGCCCGCTCGGCCGCGCAGGCCGACTAGCGGTTCACCTTCACCCACGAGCCGGCATCGCCGACGATGCCGACCGGCACCGCACCGGTAAGGCTGACATTGCGCACGCTCGGGCCTGCCGCCACGATCGTGGTGTCCTGCATGATCGGCAGCACTGTCGACATGGCCCACAGTCGAGGCTCCACGGCGGCGATCACGCTGTCGATATCGCGTGATCCGTCGAGTGCGCCGTCGATGAAGGGCTGGATGCTGCGGTCACAGATTCCGGTGAGGTTGGACGGAGCGCGCACCAGTGGCGTGGACTCCGCGGGAAGTGGCGCACCCGGCGATGGGCCCGTGCCCGGCGCGGGTGGTCGTGGCGAAGGCGCAGGTGTCGTTGCCACCGGAGTCGCCTCCAATGCCGGGCAGCCGTAGCGGGAGGCCAGTACCGTCGCGAGATCACCACCGGCGCTGAACCACCCCACCATGGCATCGACTCGGTTGTTCGGGAGCGCTGAGCCGTACAGCACGGGCGGGTCAAGCGCCAGCACCGTGGCCGCGATCCCGTTGCCGCGTAACTGGTCGGCAGCGGTATTGGCAACCGCTACCGACGACGGGTCATTGGCCGCAGCTCCAATCACCAGGGTCAGGGTCTTTCCGTCAAGGCTGATGCGCCCGCGGGTGGTTTCCTGGGGCAGCGGCGCAATGCTTCCCGGTACCGCCGGCAGGGGCGAGATCGGGGACTCCATCGGACTGCGGTACACCTGATATCCGGCCTCGGCGAACAGTGAGAGCGCACGTTCCCGGCTCAGTGCCGCAGGAGCGGTGGCCAGATAGCCGGGGTCGCTCGGGGCGCGAATGAGGGCCTGATCCAAGGTGACCGAGTTATCGCTGCCCGCGCCAACAGCCGCCAGCAGATCGACGTCAATCAGACCCAGAATCGCTTTGCGCACAAGGGGATCCGACAACTTCGACTGCTGAGCCCGCAAGGTGAGCTGCATGACGCGCGGCGTGATCACCCGGGCGGTGCGCACATCAGGGATAGCCGACAGTTGAGCGAAAGCGGCCGCCCCGCCATGGACTTGAGCCACCTGGGTGTCGCCATTGCGAATCGAGTCGGCCAATGCGGCTGGCACACCGGCACGCCGGAAGAGAATCTGGTCGGGCGTAGCCGGCTGTCCCCAGAATCGATCGTTGCGGGCGAGCAGGATTTCGTCGCGCTGCGGATCGATGGTGTCGACACGGAACTGCCCGCCCGTGACCGAGAGGGTCCGGGCGAATCCGGCCGCGAATCCACCCGGTACGTCTTTCACGATATGGGCCGGCAAAAGGTCGTTGAAGAGTTCGCGCCACGCGGGGTAGGGCTGCGCGAAAGTGACGACTGCGGTCTTCCCGCCGTCAACGGATTGGACGCCGGTGATCAGGTCGTAACCAGCTGGATCCACCACGCCGGGTTGGCTGACCATTTGACGCCACAGGTACCAGAAGTCGTCAGCGGCGATGGGAGCGTTATCCGTCCAGGCGGCTTCCGGCTGAATCTTGTAGGTGATGGTGAAGGGGCGCGTGTTGGTCACCGTCGCCGAGACCAGTAAGTCCGGATCCAACTCCCAGCGCGATCCGGTCGAGGTCCTCGGGTCCGGAACCGGGCGGAACGCGCTGGGCAGCACCAACGAACTAATGGCGGCGTTGACCGGTGACTGATCGGAGAGCAGATGGGGATTGAATCCGGCGCCGATGGAGTCGATCGCCATGATGATCTGGGCGGCCTTGGGCGGCGGGGCGGCCGCCTGGGAGGTCTCGGTGCTCTGCGGGGCTGGCGGCGCGTCGACGGTGCAGGCCGCTGAGGACAGCAGCAACAGCGTCACCGACAGCACTGCGCCGGCGGTTTGCAGCCTGCGCGGTCCGGTCAGCACGCCTCTCAGCGTATCGACCGGCCGGCAGTCGGCGTGGTCATGCTTTCTGCGCCTTGGCCCTCGAGCGGTTGCGGCCGCGGGTGGTGGCATCCAATTCGGCCTTGCGCACCCGGACGATCTCCGGCGTGACCTCGACGCATTCGTCCTCAGCACAGAACTCCATGGCCTGTTCGAGTCCGAGCTCAAGCGGCCGCGCCAATGTCTCCATGACGTCGGAGGTCGACTGCCGCATATTGGTGAGCTTCTTCTCGCGGGTGACGTTGACGTCGAGATCCTCTTGACGCGGGTTGATGCCGACCACCTGACCCTCGTAGGTGTCATCGCCGGGCTCGACGAAGAACTGGCCACGGTCGGAGAGCTGGATCATCGCGAACGGCGTCACGGTGCCGGTGCGGTCGCTGACCAGCGATCCGGTGTGCCGGGCCCGGATCTCGCCAGCCCACGGCCGGTACCCGTCGAACACCGCGTTGGCGATGCCGGTGCCGCGAGTCAGGGTGAGGAAGTCGGTGCGGAAGCCGATGAGCCCACGGCTGGGCACGATGAAGTCCATCCGAACCCATCCGGCGGCATGGTTGGCCATCTCTTCCATCCGCCCCTTGCGGGCCGCCATCAACTGGGTGACCGCCCCGACGAACTCCTCGGGACAGTCGATGGTCATCGCCTCGAACGGCTCATGCAGTTTGCCGTCGATGGTGCGGGTGACGACCTGGGGCTTGCCGACCGTCAGCTCGAAACCTTCGCGTCGCATCTGCTCGACGAGTACGGCCAGCGCCAGTTCACCGCGGCCCTGCACCTCCCAGGCGTCCGGTCGGCCGATGTCAACGACCTTGATCGATACGTTGCCGACCAGTTCGGTGTCCAGTCGCGACTTCACCATCCGCGCGGTCAGCTTGTGGCCCGACACCTTGCCTGCCAACGGCGACGAGTTGGTGCCGATGGTCACCGAGATCGCCGGCTCGTCGACGGTGATCCGCGGCAGGGCGTGCGCATGGTCGGGGTCGGCGAGGGTGTCGCCGATCATGATCTCGGGCATACCCGCGACGGCGACGATATCCCCCGCGACGGCCTCATCGGTCGGGCTGCGGTCGACACCCTCAGTGGCCAGCAGTTCGGTGATCTTGGCGTTGGTGATGACCGGAAGTCCGTCGACCTCGCGCATCCAGGCCACCTGCTGGCCCTTGCGCAGCCTGCCGTTGTAGATCCGGATGAGCGCCAAGCGGCCGAGGAACGCCGAGGCGTCTAGGTTCGTCACCAGCGCCTGCAGTGGCGCCTCCGGATCGCCCTTCGGCGGCGGGATGTGCTCAAGCAAGACGTCGAACAGTGGATCGAGGTTGTCGCCTTCGGGATTCTCGCCATTGGCGGGTTCGACCGTGCTGGCCACTCCGGCACGCCCGGATGCGTACAGCGTCGGGAGTCCAAGGGCGTGTTCGGCGGCCTTCTGCGCCTCGGCGTCCAGATCGGTGGCGACATCGAGCAGCAGGTCGTGACTCTCTGAGACGACCTCGGCAATTCGGGCGTCCGGACGATCGGTC
>CALQLM010000282.1 GCA_943331415.1 Bifidobacterium breve | reverse complement strand
TTGCCGGCTGGCCGGACTGGTGCCCGCCTTCTGCGAGGCGTAGGTGATCATCTGGTACCGCCCGTTCCACGGCTGCGGTGCGGCGGCGGCGGTCGCCGGGCTCAGGAGGGTGGCGGCCAGAAGGGCCGCTGCCAGCCCTAACGCGGCACAGCGGTGGCGAACGAGGCCCGTCACGTCGCTGGGGTCAGCGCGGACGGCACGGTCTGACCAGGCCACATGGGGTCAGGGTCGCTGTCGTTAAACCTCACCCGTCGCATCTGCAACACGACTCGCCGGACGGGCGCGGTAGCCTCGCGGGGTGCTGCTGGCCTCGCTGAACCCCGCTGCAGTGGCGGCCGGGACCGATATCGGCGATGCGGTCCGGATCGGGGGAGCCACCCTCTCCCGCAGCGATCTGGTCGGCGCGGCGACATCGGTGGCCGAGCGGGTCGGCGGGGCGCAGCGGATCGCCGTGCTGGCCACCCCAACCCCGGCGACCGTGCTCGCCGTCACCGGCTGCCTGATCGCCGGGGTTCCCGTCGTTCCGGTGCCCGCGGACGTCGGCATCGCCGAGCAGGTCCACATCCTCACCGACTCCGGCGCCCAGGCATGGCTGGGTGAGTCGCCCGCCGAGCGGTGCGGACTTCCGCATGTGCCGGTTCGATTGCACGCCCGCTCCTGGCATCGGTACCGCGAACCTGATCCGGGCGATACCGCGATGGTGATCTACACCTCCGGCACCACCGGACCGCCCAAGGGAGCGGTGCTCAGTCGCGGAGCATTGGCCGCCGACATCGACGCACTGGCGCAGGCCTGGCAATGGACGCCGGAGGACACCCTGGTCCATGGGCTGCCGTTGTTCCATGTGCATGGACTGGTACTCGGGCTGCTCGGGTCGTTGCGGGTGGGCAGTCGGTTCGTGCACACCGGTAAGCCGACCCCGCAGGCGTATGCGGCGGCGGCGGCCGCGGGCGGCACGCTTTACTTCGGCGTACCTACGGTGTGGTCTCGGGTCGTCGGCGAGGTGGAATCGGCCCGGGCGCTGTCCTCGGCGCGTCTGCTGGTTTCCGGTAGCGCTGCGTTACCGGTCCCGGTATTCGCCGCACTCCAGGAGTTGACCGGTCACGCGCCGGTCGAGCGCTATGGATGTACCGAGACGCTGATCACTGTCAGCACCCGCGCTGACGGTGAACGTCGGCCGGGTTCGGTAGGGCTGGCGCTGGAGGGTATGGCGACCAGGCTGGTTGCGGACGACGGCGCCGTACTCGCCCACGACGGGGAAACCATTGGGCGCCTTGAGGTTCGCACTCCGACGCTGTTCGAGGGATATCTGGATCGCCCTGATGCCACCGCTGAGGCATTTTCCCCCGATGGCTGGTACCGCACCGGGGACGTGGCCGTCATAGACTCCGCCGGCATGCACCGGATCGTCGGGCGCGAGTCGGTGGATCTGATCAAGTCCGGCGGTTACCGGATCGGTGCCGGCGAGATCGAAACCGCATTGCTGGGCCATCCCGGGGTCCTGGAGGTCGCCGTGGTCGGACTGCCCGATGAGGATCTGGGTCAGCGGATCGTCGCGTTCGTCGTCGGTGATGCCCGATCGGACGAATTGATCGCCTTTGTGGCTCAGCAGCTTTCGATTCATAAGCGGCCCCGGGAGGTCCGGTTGGTTGACTCACTGCCACGTAATGCGATGGGCAAGGTGGTCAAGAAAGAGTTGATGTCCGGCGGCTAGTGCGCCGGCCATCAACGGTTCAGTTGGCGTGTAAAGCTTCGTTCAAAGTGATGCCCTTGCCGTTGCGGGTCACCACCTCCACAGCGCCGGTCATCGAATTGCGCCGGAACAGAAGGTTATTCGCGCCGGAGAGTTCACGGGCCTTCACCGTGGCGCCGTCGGCCAGGGTGACCTTGGTGCCCGCGGTGATATACAAGCCCGCCTCGACGACGCAGTCGTCGCCAAGCGAGATACCCAGCCCGGAATTGGCGCCCAGCAGGCAGCGCTCACCTACCGAGACCACTTCGCTGCCCCCGCCCGACAGCGTGCCCATGATCGAGGCGCCGCCCCCGACATCGGAGCCGTCACCGACCACCACGCCCGCTGAAATGCGACCCTCCACCATCGACGCGCCCAGCGTGCCGGCGTTGAAGTTCACAAACCCCTCGTGCATCACGGTGGTTCCCTCGGCCAGGTGGGCTCCGAGTCGAACCCGGTCGGCGTCAGCGATGCGCACGCCGGTCGGCACCACGTAGTCGACCATTCGTGGGAACTTGTCCACGCCGTACACCGTCACCGGTCCGCGGCGGCGCAACCGAAGCCGCACCTTCTCGAAGCCCTCGATGCGGCATGGTCCGTAGTTGGTCCACACCACGTTGGTCAGCGCGCCGAACACTCCCGAGAGGTTGCACCCGTGCGGCTCGATCAGTCGATGGGAGAGCAGGTGCAGGCGCAGGTAGGCGTCGAAGGTGTCGGCCGGGGGTTCGCCGAGGTCGGCGATGACGGTGCGGATCGCGACGATCGCCACGCCGCGGTCGGCATCGGGACCGCACAGTGCGGCCAGGTCCTCGGGAATATCGCCGGGATCCAGCCTGGCGGTTCCGGACGGGCTGTAGGCACCCAGCTCCGGATCCGGGAACCAGGCGTCGAGCACCGTTTCGTCCTCGGTGATGGTGGCCAGTCCGAAACCTGCGGCGGAAGTCACGGTGCTCACGCTAGCCGATGACCGCCGACCGCTAGCCTGGTCAGTTGTGCTTGACCTTCGCGCCGATCCGGCCGATCTGACCGCCGCTCTGGTTGATATTCCCAGCGTGTCCCGCGACGAGCGGCGCATCGCTGACGAAGTCGAACATGCGCTGCGAGAGCAGACCGGCTACCAGGTGATTCGCCATGGCGATGCGGTACTCGCCCGAACCGACTTCGGTCGGCCCAGTCGAGTGGTGCTGGCCGGTCACCTCGACACCGTGCCCATCGCCGATAACGTCCCGGCTCGTCGTGATGCCGACCATATCTACGGCTGTGGTACCGCAGATATGAAGTCCGGTGACGCGGTGTTCCTGCACTTGGCCGCCACCATCGCGGAACCGGCGCACGACGTGACGTTGATCCTCTACGACTGCGAGGAGATCGAGGCATCGGCCAACGGACTGGGTCGGATCCAGCGCGAGCTCCCCGACTGGCTGCGCGCCGACGTCGCCATCCTGGGCGAGCCATCCGGTGGCTATATCGAGGCCGGCTGCCAGGGCAGTCTGCGGGCCGTCATCTCCGCGGCTGGAACGCGGGCGCACTCAGCTCGATCATGGCTGGGGGACAACGCAATTCACAAACTTGCCACGGTGCTTGACCGGCTGGCCGGTTATCAGGGCCGAGTGGTCGACATCGACGGGTGCACCTACCGTGAGGGATTATCTGCCGTGCGGGTCGAGGGGGGAGTGGCCGGCAACGTCATCCCCGACGATGCCTCGGTGACTGTGAACTTCCGATTCGCTCCGGACCGCACTGCTGAAATGGCACTGGTTCACGTCCGGGAGGTATTCGCCGACCTCGACGTCGACCTGGAGCAGACCGACGTGGCCGCGGGTGCGCTGCCGGGGTTACATCATCCCGCGGCGGCCGCACTGGTCGACGCGGCCGGCGGCTTGGTGCGTGCGAAATTCG
>CALQLM010000281.1 GCA_943331415.1 Bifidobacterium breve | reverse complement strand
TTGAACTCGGCGGCGAAGCGGGCCGCCAGTGCGGGCGTGCGCTTGGGGCCACCGCCACCGATGATGATCGGCGGCTGCGGCTGCTGTATCGGCTTGGGCAGCGCGGGGGAGTCAGCGACGGTGTAATGGGCACCGGTGAAGTCGAAGGTCTCTCCGATCGGGGTCGCCCACATGCCGGTGATGATCTCGAGTTGCTCTTCGAGTCGGCTGAAGCGCTCACCGAGAGCCGGGAACGGGATGGCGTAGGCCCGGTGCTCGGACTCGAACCAGCCTGCGCCGATGCCGAATTCAACGCGACCGCCACTCATCGCATCGACCTGAGCCACCGAGATCGCCAGGGGGCCGGGATACCGGAAGGTCGCCGATGTCACCAGGGTGCCCAACCGGATCGAGGATGTCTCGCGGGCGATACCGGCCAGCGTCACCCATGAGTCGGTAGGACCGGGTCGTCCGTCACCGCTCATCGCCAGATAGTGATCCGAGCGGAAAAACGCTGAGAATCCGAGGGATTCGGCCGCTTGGGCGACGGCGAGTTGGTCGTCATACGTAGCGCCCTGCTGCGGCTCGAGAAAGACGCGGAAGTCCATACGGCCCAGACTAGGTCAGTTCAGACTAGGGCGTTTTGACTGGGGCGTTTTGACCGGGCCAGGCTAGAAGAACTCGACCGATTCGGTACTGATGAACATGCCGTGGCCGGTTTCGTTATTGGTGAACCGGGTGCCACTGCTATCGGCGTCGATCGTCCAGCCCACCGCTTCGTAGCTGGCGTAGTCGATTGTGGTCGTGGGCATGGCGCCCAGGTTGCCGACCACCCACCGGTTGCTGCCGGAGGCGGACACCTCGACACCGTTGGCCTGTTCGCCGTCGACGGTGGGGGGGTCGGCGAAGTCGGACTCGCATCCCACGGTGTCGGCGGAAATCTGACAGCGGGTGATGCCCGACTTGGTCTCGATGTAGACGTAGCCGGCCGAGTTGGGGGACAGCGTCCCGTCTCCCGGCAACGGAACGGATGTCGGCATCGTCGGGTTGTCGGTGGGCCGGGCGTTGGGAAACTCGGGTTCGGTGCCGTTGCCGCAGCCCGGACAGACGGCCGCACCGTCGACGGTGGTGCTGCACCCGGCGGCTGTTGCGCTCGCTGCCAGCAGCCAGGCAACCACGATCCCGGCCCGCACCCTGGTGGAGATCCGCACCAGATCAGAGTACGCACTCAGTGACTGGAGTTACGCCAGTGACTCGCGGGGTTCAGCTCACCGTCACGTTAGCAACGAACGTCCAGGAGTCCTTCTCGCCACCCGGCCATGGTCGGCCGTAGGTGGTGGACACCGTGGTGGTGCCGGGTGCCATCGCTTGCAGTGCCCAGACTTCGCTGGCCGCCGCGCCCGGTCTGGCGGTCGACGGCGCGAGGGCCTCGTGACCGGTCTGGACCAGCACCGCTGCATTGGTGATCTGCATCTGCGGCGCCCAACTGAAGCCGGTGGAGGGATTGGATCCCAGACTGATCTGCAGGGTGTCACCGACCTTTAGAGCCAGGGTCCGGGTGATGTTCTTCTGATTCAGCAGATCGTCGTAGGAGACCTCGATGGTGGTGGTCTGGGGCCCGGATTGCGGTGGGTCGGACTTGCTCGAGCACCCCACCGCCACCGATGCCGCAAGCAGTGCGGCCGTGATCGCACCTAGTCGTCGGATCACGGCCGACTCCTTTCGAAGGTGGCGAACTGCCGGGTCCGCCTAAGGTAGGACACCAGTTTGCGAGCCGGTACCGCGCGCGGCCAGTCATCGGGACGGAAGTACGCATCAGATCCACCGTCGACGAAAATCACACTGCCACAGAGGAAGTCGGCCGAATCCGACAGCATGAAAATCACCCAGTCGGCCAGGTGATCGGCGTTGCCGAATCCGCCGATCGGGACCGGGAATTCGCGAACGACCTTTGCTTCCGAGGGTGTGGACAGCTGTTCCTCCAGCATGGGCGTCATGATCGCCCCTGGTGCCAGGGCATTGAGCCGGATCCCGGCACCCGCCCATTGCTCGGTGACCGCATGGCGGCGAACCCAGCGACTGACGGCGATCTTCGATGCCGCATAGGCCACCGGTGGGGCGTAGCGACCGAACTTCCTGTAGGTCCGAAGCGCCTTTTCCGCATCTCCAGCCAACAATGCGCGGATGGCCCGCCCCGGAACCGCCGGTACGGTAGTTGTCGAGTTGCTGGCGAAGACAACGACTTTCGCACTTTGCGCGCAGGCCAGAGCAGGCTGCCAGGCTTGGAGAAGTTCGACGACGCCGAAGTAGTTGACCTCGGTGATCTTGCGTTCGGCACCCGGGGTCGGGCCGAGTCCCGCGGCCAGTACCGCGCCGTCCAGCTTTCCCGAACATCGCGCCAGAACGTCGGCTGCGGCACCGCGGCGACCGGCCGGCGTCGACAGGTCGGCGAGGATGTCGGCATCGCGGATATCGACCCCGATGACGGTGTGGTTCGCTGCACGCAGCTTGCGGGCGACCGCGCCGCCCATCCCGGAAGCGGATCCGGTGACCGCATAGGTGCCCATTAGGGAAGTATTGCTCAGGTACCGCGGATCCGACGCACAGCCGAGGAGAACCATGACCTTCGACGCCTTCGCCGACTTCCGGATGGATGGCCACGTCGCCATCGTGACCGGCGCCGCCCAGAACATCGGCGAAGCTATCGCCCGAACTTTCGCCGGTGCCGGCGCGAGTGTGGTGATCGCCGACCGCAACGCCGATAAGGCGGTCGAGACTGCGACCCGGCTGAGCATCCAGACTGGCGGTGAAGTGCTGGGCATGGGCTGCGATATCACCGAGGAGGCTGATATCGCTCGGGTCGTCGAGCACACGGTCGCCACCTTCGGCGGTATCTCGACCCTGGTCAACAATGTCGGCTGGGGAAGGCCGTATAAAGACCCGCTCGACATCGAAGTCGAGGACATGTTGGAGGCGTACCGGCTCAATTGTGTTTCCGCACTGCGGATGACAGCGGCATGTCGACCACATCTGCTTGAGGCCGATAACGCCACCGTGACGAACTCAGGTTCGATGGTCGCAGTGATGCCGGCCTTCGAATTCCTCGCCTATTCCGCTGCGAAAGCCGCACTGAATCACGCGATGCTGAGCGTGGCGCACTACTTCGGCAAGAAGGTGCGAGTCAACTCCGTCCTGATCGGCACCGTGCTGACTGATGCCTACGCGGACGTCGGGCTCGACGAGAAGGTCCGACATGCCCTTGCAAACCCCAAGAACCTCACCGGACGCGCCGGAACCCCGCAGGATGTCGCCAACGCGTTTCTCTGGCTGGCGTCCCCGGCCGCCGGGTGGATCAGCGGTCAGACCATCCAGGTCGCCGGCGGCGGGGCGAGGTCGCGGATTCTGCCGAAGTGATCGGTTGAGCTAAACCGCGATATTGCCGGAGCTGCCGACGACGCCGGTGGTCCAGAACTCGTTCATCGGAGCGGCGTAGGCGTCGTTGTTCGTCAGCGACGGCAGGCCGAGGGAGTCCTCGATCATCCGCAGCAGGCTGTAGTGGTCGTAGTGATTGCTGGCGACGAACGGGCCGCTGCGCATGCCGGCCGATACTGCGCCGGGTGAGGGGATGACGACGGTAACGATGTGGTTGCCCTCGTT
>CALQLM010000280.1 GCA_943331415.1 Bifidobacterium breve | reverse complement strand
TCCCGTGGGGATGTCCGGCCGGAAACGTCGACGCTCGATCCGGCTGATGCCCAAGGCCGAGATGCAGAAAGTCGGCATCGTCAACTTCGTGATCAAACACACCGGTGCAATCCCGGTGGATCGTCAGGCCGGTGCCGCCGCTTACAACGAAGCCGTCCGGGCATTACAGGCCGGGGAGATAGTCGGGGTCTACCCGGAAGCCACCATCAGTCGCAGCTTTGAACTCAAAGAGTTCAAGAGTGGTTCAGCGCGGATGGCATTAGAGGCGCAAGTGCCGATCATCCCGATGATTGTGTGGGGCACGCAGCGTATCTGGACCAAGGATCATCCAAGAAATATGGGCCGCAGCAAGATTCCGATCATCGTACGGATCGGTAAACCGTTGGCGCCCAGAGGTACTCCGTTCGAATTAGACGCCGCATTGCGGCTGAGAATGACGACGATATTGCACGAGGTACAAGAGCTCTACCCGCACCCGGCGGGTGCGTACTGGGTCCCGCAACGGTTGGGCGGCGGTGCGCCGACACCGGCCGAGGCGATCCGGCTCGATGAGGCTGAGTCGTCCGAGCGTGCCCGCCGCGCCGCACAGGGACCCTGATGGTGCCCGCTCTGATAGCCACTGATGTCGACGGCACGCTGCTCAACGGCAAGGATCGGATCAGCCGGCGAACCCGTGAGGCCATCCAAGCCGCCATGGCTGATGGAGCTCAGTTCGTACTGGCCACCGGCCGCCCGCCGCGATGGATTCCCCCGGTGGTCAGCGAGCTCGGTTTTGCACCGATTGCGGTATGCGCCAACGGCGCGGTGGTTTACGACGCCGCCACGGACCGCGTCATCTCAGCCCGGACGCTCTCGGTGGATACGCTCGCTGAACTCGCCGAGATATCCCTTCGTGCGGTGCCCGGCGCCGGGCTGGCGGCCGAAAGGGTCGGCAACAGCGCTCACGACTCCGCCACGCCACAGTTCGTCAGTGCTCCAGGTTACGAACACGCCTGGCTTAATCCCGATAACACCGAAGTGTCCTTCGCGGATGTACTCAGCGCGCCGGCGGTCAAGCTACTGGTCCGCAAACCAGGTATGCCGAGTTCGGAGTTGGCCGCTGCACTGGCCAAACATGTTGGCGTGCTTGGTGATATCACCTACTCGACTAATGACGGCCTGGTGGAGATCAGCCCGATCGGCATCAGTAAGGCGATCGGTCTTCAAGAGGTGGCCCGGCCGCTGGATATCTCCGCCGAGGACACGGTTGCATTCGGAGATATGCCCAATGACGTCCCGATGCTGCTCTGGGCCGGCCATGGCGTGGCGATGGGCAATGCCCACCCGGAGGCCCTGGCAGCGGCTAATGAAATCACCGAGTCCAACGATGACGACGGGTTGGCGCGGGTTCTCGAACGCTTTTGGTCGTAGGGCATAGGTCCCGTGGTCAACAGGGTGAATCGACAGGATGCGGTGTCGCTTCTAGCGTGAAGCCCTACCGCGGCTGAGGTCCGCGACCAACGGGAGGGCAGACACATGATTCTCAACGTCGACGCTGCAGTGGTGGGCGCGTCCGCAGCAACTGAGACTGGCATCGGCACACAGATGAGTGTCGCCACCGCTGTGGTGGCGGAGGCATTAACCGGTGTCATGCCAATGGGCGTGGATCTTGACTCGGTGCAATTCGCGGCCGCACTGAACGCGGTCGGTGCCTGCTACATCGGAGCCGCGGTCGAACATCTGGCCAGCCGTGGCCTGTTCGCCGAGGCGCAGAATCTAGCGGCCGCCACGTACACAGCGACGGACGTGATCAATAATGCGGCACTGGCCCTCTAGTCCAATCAGATCCGACCTGACACGGTGGGTGCGGGATTAACGGACAGCGATGCCAGATCCGTCGTGGCCGTCTCTGACGCCTGAGGCCAACTATCTCCGGCTGGTCGGTCCCGGCGCGGCCGGAACGGCGACGACGATCGCCAGTGTGACCGCATGGCACACACTGACGGCATGCAACGAGGCTGCATTCGCACAGTCGACTCTCAACACCGCGGTGACGGCCGCGAACTTCGAAGGCGTTGGCGCGGTGAGCTCGGCTGCGACGATCAGCGACCTCAATGCGTCGTTACAACTACTTACCGGCTGGGTGCAGGCGAAACCGCCCGTGGCTATTAGCGCGATTGCCGCCTACGAGACGGCGGTGTCGTCGATGATCCCGGCTGAGGTGTGCAGTGCCAACCGCGCCGAGCAGGCGGCCAATGTGGCAGCCAACCCGGCCGTTCTCGGGGCATTGACGCCGGCGATCGTCGCTCTTGATACCGAGTACTTCGGTGAACATTGGCCGCACAATGCGGGGGTCGGCGTTGCGTACGGAGCCGCGTTGGCTGCACTTGCCGCGGCACTGGCGATTCCCCCGCCCACAGCGGCACCCGGTGCCGCCGTTTCCGCGCCGGCAATGGCCGCCGAAGCGATGATGCAGGCTGCCGGGCGGGCACTCGCTGGCGAGGCGATGAAAGGGTCTGGGCAGTTGGCGAGATCGGTTGGCAACGGCACGGAGGTTCCGACCGGGGCTGTGGGTCAGGCTGGGATGATGATGCAACCCGTTCAGGCGGCGTTGGGTTCGATGCAGCCGTTGGTGGGAATGTTCCAGACCCCGATACAAGGAATTCAAACCTTGGCGGGTCCCCTCCAATCGATTCCTGGAGCGCTGCGCGGGATGCCCCGCGGGTCAGACGGCAATGACTACGAGGTCACCTCGGCGGCACTGTCCGGCGCGAGCGCTCCGGTAGGAAACCACAATGCGGGTGTCGCACTCGGCAACGCCGGTCACGGTAGCGCCGGGGTGCTGCCCGGTCCGGGTATCACCAGTTACTCCCGCCCGGCCAGCAGTTTCGCGCCGGAGACCGCAGGCCGACCGGTCGGGTTGAAGACGGGATTGTTGAGCGCGACCGATATGCACGGCGTCGCGGCGGCAGGAACGGGTACCGGGGCGCTACCGCTGTCACCGGCCGCGTCCGGAATGCTCGCTCGCGGACGGGACGCGGGTGATCAGGATGGCGGCCCTCGTGCGCGCGTTGTCGTTCAGGCACAGTCGCTCTCGGAAAAGCTGGTCTGACCGGCCACCGGGTCGACCGGTGATGCCGGGATCAGGCCTGCCCAATGGTCGGCGACCGCAGCGGACACCGTGTTAGGTTCACCTTCGCCGAACCCGGGACGTTGAGGAGGCCGCACGATGAGCAAGGGCCGTTCGCTGGCCTTGGTCACCCTGGCCTATGTCCTCGCCATCGCGGTGGGGATCGGATGGCTGTGGTTCGGCCCGCACACCGGCCGGATGTGGCTCGACACACTGATCGCCGACATCTTGGCTACCCTCGTGATTTTCGTCTTCAGCCGGATCTACCGCAACTCGAGCTTCTATGACGCTTACTGGAGTGTCATCCCGCCATTGCTGGCGCTCTACTGGTGGTCCCAGGGCCCCTTGGGTTTGACCGGACCGGGGTCGTTGCGGTGCTGGTTACTGATAGTTGTGATGTCGTACTGGGCGGTGCGACTGACGGGTAACTGGGCTTACAGTTTTGCCGGCCTGCATCACGAGGATTGGCGATATCCACTCCTTCGCGACGGCGCGGGCCGCTTCGCGTTCCTCGCCGATCTGTTCGGCATCC
>CALQLM010000279.1 GCA_943331415.1 Bifidobacterium breve | reverse complement strand
TGCGCGCTCTCGGCAGCACCGGCTCGCCGTTGCCGGGTGATCTTTTCGAGTGGGTGAAGGCGGAAGTCGGCGGCGATGTCGAGGTGTCCTCGATCAGCGGCGGTACCGATGTGGTCACCGCTTTCGCCGGTGGCACCACCGGTGTACCGGCGATGCCGGGCGAGCTTGCCACCCGCTATCTCGGCGTGGCCCTGCAGAGTTGGTCACCGCAGCGCAGTGCGCTCGAGGGCGAGGTCGGCGAGATGGTGATCACCGCTCCGATGCCGTCCATGCCTATCGGATTCGTCAACGATCCCGATGGAACCCGCTACCGGGCAGCCTATTTCAGCCATCACTGGTCCGACGGCCCGGCGCCGAGCGTGTGGCGACACGGCGACTGGGTGACCGTCACCGAGCGCGGTTCGCTGGTGGTCCACGGCCGCAGCGACGCCACCCTCAACCGACACGGAATCCGGATGGGCTCGGCTGATATCTACGAGGTGGTCGAAGCGATAGATGCCGTCAGCGAAGCCTTCGTACTCGGTATCGACGGCCCCGACGGGGCCTACTGGATGCCGCTGTTCGTGACCCTGACCGACGGTAAGGAACTCGACGCGGCACTCATCGACACCATCCGCACCGAGATCCGGACCAGGCTTTCACCACGACACGTGCCCGATGACGTCATCGCGGCCCCCGGCATCCCCCACACCCGCACCGGCAAAAAGCTGGAGGTCCCGGTCACCGCGATCATGGCCGGCCACGCCGAGGTGTCGCTGGATCCGCGGTCGATTGACAACCCCGACCTGATCGACTGGTTCCGCGAGCAGGGGCATGCGCACCGCTGGTGAACCGGGTTTAGGTTAGAACCATGGACTCACCCACGGTCTTCATCTCCGGAGCTGCAGCCGGTATCGGTCGCGCCACAGCACTTGCTTTCGCCCGGCGCGGTTACCGCGTCGGCGCCTATGACATCGACGCAGCCGGGCTGGCGACGCTGCGCGACGAGATCACCGGCCGGGGCGGCGATGTGGTGGTCGGATCTCTCGATGTCACCGACGCCGACGAATGGGCCCGGCAACTCGAGGCATTCACCGCACCCTCGCGCCGGCTCGACATTCTGGTGAACAACGCCGGTGTGCTCAGCTCCGGCCGATTCGAGGAGATTCCGCTGGAGGTCCAGCGACGCATGATCGACATCAACTTCTACGGCACCCTGGCCGGTCTTCACACGGCATTCCAATATCTGCGAAACACCCCGGGTGCACAGGTCGTCAACCTGTGCTCCGCCTCGGCGATCTACGGCCAGCCCGAACTAGCCGTCTACTCGGCCACCAAATTCGGGGTGCGCGGGATCACCGAAGCCCTCGAGCTGGAATGGAGTCGGTATGGAATCCGGGTCATGGCGATGTGGCCCCTGTTCGTCGCAACCGCGATGGTGGACGGGATGGAGACCGGCAGCACGAAATCCCTGGGAGTGCACCTGACGCCGAACGACGTCGCCGAGGCCATCTACTCCGCCACTCATCCGGACCGATCGTGGCTACCCCGGGTGCACTATCCGGTGGGTCGGCAGACCAAGGTGTTGGCCGCGCTATCGCAGGTGTCACCCAACTGGGTTCAGCGCCTGATGAACAAGACGGTGTCGCGCAGTTAGCCGGCCAGGAAACGCTCAGCCGACCGAGGACTCAGCCCACCGACGACTGGGGCCGCCGTGGCGGCTGCTGATTCTGCACGAAGGAACTACAGATCCCGATATTGCTGGCAACGCAGGGAATGCCGTTGATGACCGGGGTGCTGACCGGCGCCAGGCACTGACCGTTGTACGGATTGACGATGAATCCCGGCGCGCAGGTCTGAGCGTGGACCGCAGGGGCGACTGCCACGGCAGATAGCGCGAACATGCCGCAGCATGCCGCGCGAATCAGAGTTTGCTGTCGTGGGGTCGCAGTCATCACTTTCCTGTCCGATTCAAGGCTACGCGTAGCATCGTCGCCATGTCTGAGCCGACGCCCCACCCCGCGAATTACCCGGCAATGCCACCGGCTCCTGCCCCGGTTTCCCGGCCCAGCAGAACCGGCTGGATAGCGCCACTCGCGCTCGTGGTGTCGCTGTTGGCCGCTGGCGCAGCAGGATGGGCGCTGCTCAAACCGACTCCTGCCGCCGAGGTCACGAACGTCAGCGCGGATCCCAAAGCGAAAGTCTGCACGGCGTTCCGAACAGTCAGCGACGCCATCTTCCGCTACAGCCATGCCAACCCGACCGGCGAGCCCGGCGTGGCCCTGGCCGCCGCCCAGGAGGCCATTGCGGCCAATGCCCGCCTCGCTATGTCCGGCGGCTCGACATACATGCTGCGAAATTTGCCATCGAACGCCCCGACAGAGTTGTCGGACGGCATCAAGGGTTTCGCCGGCAGCCTCGACACGATCGCGATGAAACTGCTCGCCGGGGTTCCGGAGACCAATCCCGAAATGGTGACTTTGTTGCAATCAGCGGATCAGTCCAACAAGAAGATCACCGAACTCTGTAAGTAACCCTCCCGGCCTGAACCGCATCCGGGGTTCGCTGATACCGGCCCCGATACCGTTCACTACCTGACTTTGTTCACCTCCCGTTTGCGTTCTCTTCTTTTCCCGGTTGGCTGCAGGCCTGTCGCACGCAACAGGATCACAGTTCAATCACTTCTGCTGAACCGCACTCAAATCGTCTTTGCTGGATCTAGGCCGTCAAAGCCTCACATCAGCCCGAAGGGAACCCAACCACCGTGGTCAATCACCGCAAATCCCCTGCGCAACAACTCATTCCGGTTTTCGGAGCCAGCGCTGTAGGAGCGGTTATGGTCGGCACCGGCCTGCTCATGACAGTTCCGGCCACCCCGGCCGTCCAACTCACGACGGTTGAGTGCTCGATCGGCGACATCCTCTGCGCGGGCGAAGGCAGCTTGATCGGGGCCGCAGCGGCCGGAAGCACGCCGAGCGCAGCAGCGACGCTCTCGGCGAACGCGGCAGGGGACTTCGTCTCGATCTTCATCGGCAACGGCACTGCCGAAAGCCCGAACGCGGGCCTGCTGATCGGTGATGGGTACACCTTCACCGCCGACGACGTCGGTGGCCCGAACTGCACGGCAGGCAGCCCCTGCAACGGAGGCAACGCCGGCCTGTTGTTCGGCAACGGCGGCGGCGGTTACGACGGCGGCAAGGGCGGCAACGCCTATCTCTACGGCGGAGGCGGCAACGGCGGCAACGCCGTCGACTTCGGACTCGCCGGCGAGGACAACTTCGGCGGCGATGGCGGAGTGGGCGGCTTCCTGGGCGGCACCGACCCCCTCGGCAACTTCTTCACCGAGGGCGGCGGTAACGGCGGTAACGGCATCAACGGCGGTAACGGCGGCAACGGCGGCAGTGCGGGTTTCTTCGGTATCGCCGTAGCCGGTAACGCCGGTAAGGGCGGCAATGGCGGCTCCGGTACGGCGACCAACCCCAACGGCGGCAACGGCGGTCATGGCGGCCAGGAAGCCCGATTCCCGCTGCTCTACGGCGGCGACCCCACCCACAACGGCGGCAACGGCGGCGACGGGTACGGCCTCGGTGCCGTAGGCGGCAACGGCGGTAATGGCGGCAACGGCGGCGACGGCGGGCTGTGGGGCTCCGTGCCGGGCGGCCCCGGCGGCAACGGCGGTG
>CALQLM010000278.1 GCA_943331415.1 Bifidobacterium breve | reverse complement strand
GGTCGGGCACCGTTGTATCGGGGCCCGGGTCAACGGCCGGTTGGTCGCCTTGGAACGCAAGCTCGAAAACGGTGAACTGGTCGAGGTTTTCACCTCGAAGGCGCCTACGGCCGGCCCTTCCCGGGACTGGCAGGGATTTGTGGTGTCCCCGCGGGCGAAGGCCAAGATCCGGCAGTGGTTCGCCAAAGAGCGCCGCGAGGAGGCGCTGGAAGCCGGTAAGGACGCGATCACCAGGGAGGTCCGTCGCGGCGGGTTGCCGCTACAGCGACTGGTCAACGGCGAGGCGATGACCGCGCTGGCACAAGAGTTGCGCTACGGCGACATCTCGGCGCTCTACACCGCCGTCGGAGAAGGTCACGTCTCCGCCCGCCACGTCGTCCAGCGACTGCTCGCGCGACTCGGTGGCGCCGATGCCGCCGAGGATGAACTGGCCGAACGCTCAACTCCGGCCACTATGCCGATGCGACAGCGCAACACCGAGGATTCCGGCGTCTCGGTGGCGGGCGCGACCGGTGTTCTGACCAAGCTCGCCAAATGTTGCACGCCGGTACCCGGTGACAACATCATGGGTTTCGTCACCCGTGGCGGCGGCGTGAGTGTGCACCGCACGGATTGCACCAATGCCAACGACCTTCAGTTGCAGTCCGAGCGGATCATCGAGGTGTTGTGGACTCCGTCTCCGACGTCGGTGTTCCTCGTCGCCATCCAGGTTGAGGCACTCGACCGCCACCGACTGCTCTCCGATGTCACCCGGGTGCTCGCCGACGAGCGGGTCAATATCCTCTCGGCGTCGGTGACGACCTCCGATGACCGAGTGGCGGTCAGCCGCTTCACTTTTGAGATGGGCGATCCGAAACATCTGGGCCACGTGCTCAACGCGGTGCGCAATGTCGAAGGTGTCTACGACGTCTACCGCGTGACGAGCGCTGCCTGAGGTTTGTGCGCGACGGTCAGGCCGGGTGCCAGGGGAGTGGGGTCCAGGGGCGCCGAGGCGTGGTACCGCGGGATTCCCGCGCCGCCGGGATCGCTGGATTCCCGGACGACCCGCGCGGCCCAGGCGAAGAGCAGAGTTCCGGCCACCACAGCCAGAATCGCGGCGATCGTCACCACATAGCCGATCACCAGGCCGGCGAGGGCCAGTCCACGGCCATCCTCGCCCGATCGCCTGATCTGTGACAGCGACAGGTGACCGAACACGATGCCCAGTGGCGCGAACAAAAATGCACACACCAGTGACGCGATCGCCAGGGCATTGGTGCGCGGCGCCGGGTACGGATACGGGTACGGCGGATACGGATGGCCGGGGTAGCCGTATGGCTCGTAGGGCTGGGCGCTGTAGGGCTGGGTGCCGTAGGGCTGGGCACCGTACGGCGGGGCACCACCGGGCGGCGGGTCATACGGCGAAGGAGTATTCATCACGGGTTGCTAGTCCAACAGGATGGACTTGACTTTGACCTCGGTGACCGGCTTGCCGTCCTCCTGGTCGTCGGCGACGCCGGTCTCGGCGATCTTGTCCAGCGTGGCCAGGCCGGTGGCGTCGATGGTGCCGAAGACGGTGTAGCCCGGCGGCAACTGCGAGTCCTTGTAGACCAGGAAGAACTGGCTGCCGTTGGTGTCCGGGCCGGCGTTGGCCATCGCCAGGGTGCCCCGCGGGTAGAGCACCGGTGTCTGCAGTGCCGGATCGTTCTTGGCGTATTGGTTGGTGGGGTACTCGTTGGCGAACTGATAGCCCGGCCCACCGGATCCGGATCCGGTCGGGTCACCGCACTGCAGCACACCCAACGACACCGTTGTGGTCAACCGGTGGCAGATGGTGTCGTTGAAGAAGCCCTTCTGGGCCAGACTCGCGAAACTGTTGACCGTGCACGGTGCCTCGGCGTTGTTCAGGATCAGCCCGATGTTGCCCTGATCGGTGGACATGCTGACGCTGATCGTCGCCGGATCCGTCGGGACCTTGCCGGTCTTGGGCTTATCGACCTGCCGGACGGATTTCTGGGCAGCCGGGTACTGGCAGTTGGCGCCGAGGTCGGCGGCGGCCTTGAAGGCCGGCAGTTGGCCCTGTCCGCCGCGCGGCGGCGGGGTTGTCGGTGCGGCTGAGGTTGAGGTGGCAGCGGAGGTGCCCGAATCCTTGTCGTTCACGACGAAGGTGACGATGGCCGCTGCGGCCGCCGCGATCGCGACCAGTGCGCCCGCCACGGTGAGGATGCGCCGTTGCTTATCCTTCTGCGCGCGACTTTCCAGTTGCTGCTCGAGCTTGAGCTTGGCCGTCTCGCGTCGTTCTTCGTTGCTGGGCACGGCGGTGTTCCTCCATGTAGTGCGTAGTGCATCCCCGGACGTGCTGGTGCCGACGATGCCAATTGAATCGCTCTTCGAGTGTGCCAGCCGACACTGTGAGCGGAGGTCGCGACCCACCAGAACCGACGCTGGTGGGCTAACCCAACCGGCTAATGGGACACTGGTGACCGTGTTGCTCACCGGGTTCCCGGCCGGCATGTTGGCCTGTAACTGCTATGTACTGGCCCGACGTGCGGGGTCGGACGCGATTATCGTCGACCCCGGTCAGCGGGCGATGGGAACCCTGCGCCGGATCCTCGATGAGAATCGGCTGACCCCGGCCGCGGTACTGCTCACCCACGGCCATATCGACCACATCTGGTCGGCGCAGAAGGTGGCCGACAGCTACGGCTGCCCAGCCTTCATCCATCCCGCGGACCGGTTCATGCTGGCCGACCCGATCAGAGGGTTCGGACCGCGGATCGGCCAACTCGCCGTCGGCGCGCTGTTCCGCGAACCCCGGCAGGTCATCGACCTCGACCGGGATGGCGACACCCTGGATTTCGGTGGCATCACCGTCACCGTCGACCACACCCCGGGTCACACGCGCGGGTCGGTGGTGTTCCGGGTGCCCGACGCCGCCGGTGGGTCGGGGTGCGGCGAGTTGGCGTTCACCGGAGACACCCTGTTCAAGCAGTCGGTGGGACGCACCGACCTTCCAGGCGGAAGCGGGCGGGACCTGATGGACTCGATCATCACCAAGCTGCTCGTTCTCGATGACGACACCGCGGTTCTGCCCGGCCACGGCGAGTCGAGCACGATTGGCCTCGAACGCCGGACCAACCCGTTTCTCCAGGGCCTGGCACTGTGAGCGATTTCCAGGCGCCCAAGGGTGTGCCGGATTACCTGCCGCCGGATTCGGCAGCGTTCGTCGCGGTGCGCGACGGACTGCTGGCCACCGCCCGCCGTGCCGGCTACGGCGATATCGAGTTGCCGATCTTCGAGGACACCGCGCTGTTCGCCCGTGGGGTGGGGGAGTCCACCGATGTGGTGTCCAAGGAGATGTACACCTTTGCCGACCGCGGAGACCGGTCGGTGACACTGCGTCCGGAGGGCACCGCGCCGGTGATGCGTGCGGTGATCGAGCACGGCCTCGATCGCGGTGCGCTACCGGTCAAGCTCTGCTACGCAGGGCCGTTCTTCAGATACGAACGCCCCCAGGCCGGACGTTATCGTCAGCTGCAACAGGTCGGCGTCGAGGCGATCGGTGTCGACGACCCGGCCCTGGACGCTGAGGTCATCGCGATCGCCGATGCCGGCTTCCGTGCGTTGGGCTTGGACGGTTTTCGACTGGAGATCACCTCGCTCGGAGATGACACCTGCCGGACTCAGTACCGGGAGTTGTTG
>CALQLM010000277.1 GCA_943331415.1 Bifidobacterium breve | reverse complement strand
GAACCATCGAACTGCAGATCACCCAATCGGGTACCGATCACCGCGTCAACGACATCGGCGGCCGCATTCATGCGCTGGGCCGCCGCCCGTAACGCAGTCGGATCGACCGACGTTGTTCCCATAACGGATATGACGCGGAACTACCGATGACGGTTCCGTAGAACTTGAGGTGTTCAGCCCTCGGCGCTCACCGACTTCGCTACCCGGGCGGCTACCTGCCGGGCTGTCTCCTCATCGGATGCCTCGACCATGACACGAATGATCTGCTCGGTTCCCGAGGGGCGCAACAGGATTCGACCGGTGTCACCGAGCTCGGCCTCCGCCTCCGCCACAGCGGTGCGAACCGCGGGCGCCAGCGCGACCGCGGCTTTATCGGCGACCTCGACATTGATCAGCACCTGCGGGATGGACTGCATGGGCGCGGCCAGGTCAGCCAGCGACGAACGGGTCTGCGCCATCCGCGCCATCAGGCGCAGACCGGTCAGCACACCATCCCCGGTGGTTCCGAACGCGGGCATGACGATGTGGCCCGATTGCTCCCCACCGAGGCTGAACCGGCCGGACCGCAACTCCTCCAGCACGTAGCGATCACCTACACCCGTTGTCTTCACCTCGATACCGGCCTTCCGCATTGCCAGATGCAGACCGAGGTTGCTCATGACCGTGGTGACCAGCGTGTTGGCGATCAACTCGCCGGCGTCCTGCATGGCCAGGGCCAGCACCGTCATGATCGCGTCGCCGTCGATCACCCGACCGTCGGCATCCACCGCCAGGCAGCGGTCGGCATCGCCGTCGTGGGCCAGACCCAGATCGGCGCGGTGGGCTACTACCGCCGCTTGCAACTGCTGCATATGCGTCGATCCGCAACCGTCGTTGATGTTGAGACCGTCGGGTTCGGCATTGATCGGGATGACTTGTGCTCCGGCGGCGGCGTAGGCACGCGGAGCGGCCACGGACGCAGCCCCGTTGGCGCAGTCGACCACGACGGTGAGCCCGCTGAGGCGGGCGGGAGCCGCGGCAGTGATGTGGTCGAGGTAGCGGTCGAGTGCGTCGGGTGCACGACGCACCCGACCGATGCCGGCGCCGACGGGGCGCACCCCGGGACCTTGGGCGAGCAACTCCTCAATGCGGTCCTCGGCATCGTCATCGAGTTTGTGACCGCCGGGTCCGAACACCTTGATGCCGTTGTCGGGCATTGGGTTGTGCGACGCGGAGATCATCACGCCGAAGTCAGCATCGTAGGCCGCGATCAGATAGGCCACTGCCGGGGTCGGCAGCACGCCTACCCGCAATACGTCGACACCTTCGCTTGTCAGCCCGGCGATCATCGCGGCCTCAAGCATCTCGCCGCTCGCTCGCGGGTCGCGACCAACGATGGCGACGCTACGAGCCACCGAACCTTCAGGACCGCCGGTCCGCGGTGTGGCAAGGCGCCGGGCCGCGGCCGAGCCGAGAGCAAGAACCAGCTCTGCGGTCAGCTCGCGGTTGGCGACGCCTCGCACACCATCGGTCCCGAATAATCGGCCCATGCAGGTGTCCGATCAGCGCTTGCTGTACTGCGGCGCCTTACGGGCCTTCTTCAGGCCGTACTTCTTGCGTTCGATGGCACGCGGGTCGCGAGTGAGGAATCCGGCCTTCTTCAACGCCGGCCGGTCCTCGGGCTGCACCAGAATCAGCGCACGCGCGATCGCCAGGCGCAGTGCGCCGGCCTGGCCGGAGGGGCCACCACCGTCGAGGTGCGCGTGAATGTCGAAACTGTCCACCCGGTCGACGATCACCAGCGGTGCCTTGATGAGCTGCTGATGCACCTTGTTGGGGAAGTAGGCCTCAAGGCTTCGGCCATCGAGGTGGAACTGTCCGGTGCCAGGCATCAGACGTACCCGCACCACGGCCTCTTTACGCCGGCCGACGGTCTGGATTGCACGATCGAGGATCACCGGTTCACGGCGCTTGGGCTCCGCGGGCGCCTCGGTGTCAACGTCTGTCGACTCGCCGATCGACTCCGCGATGCTGACTACCAACGCCGCATCGCCGGGCTGGGTCTCGGCGGGCTGGGTCTCGGCGGCCTGGGTTTCGGCGGCCTGGGTTTCGTCGACCTGGGTTTCGTCGACCTGGGTCTCGTCTGCCTGGGTCTCGTTTGCGTCGGTCACTGGGCCACCTGCTTGATCTCGAATGGAATCGGCTGCTGCGCGGTATGCGGATGATCCGGACCGGTGTAGACCTTCAGCTTCTTCTGGACCTGCCGGCTCAGCTTGTTATGCGGCAGCATGCCGAGAATCGCCTTCTCGACGACGCGATCTGCATGCTTCTGCATTTCCTCACCGACCGTGCGGGCACGCAGGCCGCCGGGATAACCCGAGTGGCGGTAAGCCATCTTGTTATTGAGCTTGTCGCCGCCGATGGCGACTTTGTCGGCGTTGACGACGATGACGAAATCGCCCCCGTCGACATTGGGCGTGAATGTCGGCTTGTGCTTGCCGCGCAGCAGATTGGCTGCAGCAACGGCGAGTCGGCCGAGCACCACGTCGGTGGCATCGATGACGTACCACGAACGCGTGGTGTCACCGGCCTTCGGCGTGTACGTAGACACAGTGGTTACCTCTCCTGTTTCGGGTGGATCCCGGATAGCCCGGGTGCTGGTACGGACATCGGCGGTGGGGGTTACTCGGCGACCAGCACCGACCCGAGACCCCGGCTCACATCGTGGTTTCCCGCGACGTACCGCATGTCGAGAGCACAGCCTACCTGCGACGATCCGCCCAGGTCAAAACGCCCCTGATCCCCCGCCGTGCGGTCCGCGGCGGCTCTCCTCCGCCCGAACCCGCACGGCGGGCGGATCAGGGTGCCATCAGGTTCGACGCTCAACCCCGCGATGCGGTTCCCACCTCGTATGCCGAACGCACGGCCTGGTCGCACACAGCCCTGACGCTGTCCTCGTGGCCCGGTGCGCTCTGACACCCGATACTGATCCGCGTCGACCGATCCAGCACCACCGACCAGCGGATCACCCGCCCGGCCCGGACCTCCCGGTAGGTCACCGCCGGCCGGCCGGCCACATCGTCTGCCGAGCGGAAGTCCACGAAGAACCCCGGTGGCTGATCGGCAACGGCGCGGCCGAGTACCTCGGCAGCCTGGGCCAGCGTGGTCTCGGGCGCATAGGTCTGGGTGATGTGCAATGCGGCGTCCGCATCGGCCGGCGAACTGACCTGGACGCGCCGGGATCCCGGCCCGGCGGTGATTCGTTGCACCAGCCAGTGCGGCGGGATTGCCACCGCGATCCGCCCCTCCACCAGGCTGGTGGACTCTGCCGCGGCCACGGGTTGCGCAGGAACCGGCGCTCGCCCGGTCGTTCGCCACGCCACGACGACGAGTCCGGTCAGCACCACCAGCGCAGCCGACACGGTGAGCGCTGCCCGGATCGCGGGGCGCCGTCGGGGCGGTGCGAGCGCGACTGCGGCGCGTTCGGCGAGGCACACGTCACGTGTCGTCAGACCTCGCCGCGCCAATACTTCTCGAATCGCGGCTGCAGTGGACGCCGAACCGGGCACCCCCGCAGCGACGTCGAGCAGGACTTCATCGTTTCCGGGCAATTCCGCCGTGATCTCCGCGACCGCGGCGAGGTCGTCAGGGCAGCGAACCCAGACCGCCGGACCGCGGCAGACCGCGACGAATTCACCGGTGAT
>CALQLM010000276.1 GCA_943331415.1 Bifidobacterium breve | reverse complement strand
CTTCGATCTTCTCCGAGTAGGCCTTGCCCTTGTTCGCGGCCTCGATGGTTACGTCTTTGAGAACCACATCAAATCCGGCCTTGGCCGAGACGTAGGCAATGCCCGCACCCATCATCCCGGCACCAAGCACACCGATCTTTTTGATCGGGGTCTTGCCGATGCCTTCGGGCCGCGAACCGCCGGAGTTGATGGCCTGCATATCGAAGAAGAACGCCTGGATCATGTTCTTGGCGACGGTTCCGGTGGCCAACTCAGTGAAGTAACGGCTCTCGATCCGGCTGGCGGTATCGAAGTCAACCTGCGCGCCCTCGACCGCCGCGGACAGGATCGCCCGCGGAGCGGGCATGGGCGCACCCTTGAGTTGCTTGCGCAGCAGTGCCGGGAACGATGGCAGGATCGCCGCCAGCGCCGGGCTGGCCGGGGTACCGCCGGGCATCTTGTAGCCCTTGGCATCCCACGGCTGGGTGTGCGCTTCCGGGTTCGCTTTGATCCACGCCTTAGCGGCCGGAACCAGCTCCTCGGCGGTAGGCAGCACCTCGTCGATCAAGCCGAGTTCCTTGGCTTGGGCCGGCTTGAATCGGGTGCCCTGGCTCAACACGGATACGAAGGCGTTCTGGATGCCCAGCATGCGCACCGTCCGGGTGACTCCGCCACCGCCGGGCAGCAGGCCCAGGCTGACCTCAGGCAGACCGAGCTGACTGCCCTTGACGTCAGCAGCAATCCGCCGGTGGCAGGCCAGCGCGATCTCCAGACCGCCGCCGAGTGCGGCGCCGTTGATGGCGGCAACGACCGGCTTACCGAAGGTCTCCAGCGCGCGCAGGTCGCGCTTCACATTCTCGACCGTGGCGAACGCCTCGCCGGCATTCTCTGGCTGGATCTGAATAATTCCGTTGAGGTCTCCGCCCGCGACGAAGGTCTTCTTCGCGCTGGTGATCACCACACCGGTAATCGAATCCTTCTCTGCCACAAGGCGTTCGACGGCCTTGTGCATCGACTCCTGATAGTGCTCGTTCATCACGTTGGCCGAACCAGTCGGGTCGTCCAAGGTGAGGGTGACGATGCCGTCGGCATCCTTATCCCATGTGATCGTGTTCTCTGCCATATCTTTTGCTCTGCTCCTAGATCTTCCGGCGCTTAGACGCGCTCGATGATGGTGGCGACACCCATGCCGCCGCCGATGCACAGCGTGATCAGCGCGCGCTTGGCGCCGCGGCGCTCGAGTTCGTCGACCATGGTGCCGGTGATCATGGCGCCGGTGGCACCGAGCGGGTGACCCATCGCGATCGCGCCACCGTTGACGTTGAGTTTCTCGTCGGGGATGTTGAGGTCCTTCTGGAACTTCAGCACCACCGATGCAAATGCCTCGTTGAGTTCAAAGAGATCGATATCGTCGACCGTCAGTCCGGCGCGGTCGAGCACCTTGAGGGTGGCCGGAGTGGGGCCGACCAGCATGATGGTCGGGTCGGCACCGCTGGTGGCCGTGGCCACGACGCGGGCCCGCGGCGTCAGGCCATTGGCCTTACCCGCCTTCTCACTGCCGATCAGCACCAGGGCCGCGCCGTCGACGATGCCGGAGCTGTTGCCGCCGGTGTGGACGTGGTTGATCTGCTCGACCCAGTGGTACTTCTGCAACGCCACGTCATCGAATCCCGCCATCGCCGCCATTGCCTCGAAGGCCGGCTTGAGCTTGCCCAGACCTTCCTTGGTGGTGTCGGGGCGCATGTGCTCGTCGTGGTCGAGGATGATCAGCCCGTTTTGATCACGCACCGGCACGACCGACTTGGCGAAATAACCGCCCGACCACGCTGCGGCCGCATGTTCCTGGGAACGCAGCGCGTAGGCGTCGACGTCATCGCGCGAGAAACCCTCCATCGTCGCGATCAGATCGGCGCCGATACCCTGCGGCACGATATAGGCGTCATAGACCGTGGCGGGGTCGGAGAACATCGCGCCGCCGTCAGAGCCCATCGGTACCCGGCTCATCGACTCCACACCGCCGGCATAGACCAGGTCATCCCAGCCGGAGCGAACCTTCTGAGCGGCGGTGTTCACCGCTTCCAGGCCCGATGCGCAGAAACGATTGAGTTGCACCCCACCGACGGTGTCGGGCATACCCGAGGCGATCACTGCGGTGCGGGCGATATCGGCACCCTGATCGCCGACCGGGGAGACACAGCCCAGGACCACGTCGCTGATCATGTTCTCGTCGAGGTTCGGATGCCGGACGCGCATCTCGTCGATCAGTCCGGTGACCAGGTTGATCGGCTTGACCTCAGTCAGTGCGCCGTTACGACCCTTGCCACGCGGCGTACGGATTGCCTCGTAGATGAAAGCTTCTTCGGACATAGTGGTTTCCTCTTGAGACTGTGGGATTTTTGAGTGCGGAACTGAGCCTAGCCCCTTGATTGCCAACCCTATCAGGCGCTCGGCCAACCCGTTGGTTGGGAGTCGGGTCGCTACGCTCAACACCCATGACGGTCGAACGGCTGCGCCCGTACTCGGTCAACGTCTTCGCTGCGATGTCGGCACTGGCCGCCGAGGTCGGAGCGGTGAACCTGGGCCAGGGCTTTCCTGACGAGGACGGTCCGCCCGCCATGCTTGAAGCCGCACGACAGGCCATCACCGACGGGGTCAACCAGTACCCGCCCGGCCTGGGCATCGCCCCACTGCGGCGCGCAATCGCCGCCCAGCGCAAGCGCCGTTACCAGGTCGATTTTGATCCCGACACCGAGGTCCTGGTGACGGTCGGCGCCTCGGAGGCGATCGCCGCCGCGGTGCTGGGCCTGGTCGAGCCGGGATCGGAGGTGCTGCTCATCGAGCCGTTCTTTGACACCTACTCCCCGGTGATCGCGATGGCCGGCAGCAGACGCGTCTCGGTGTCGCTGGTGCCCGACGGCCGCGGCTTCGCCCTCGATATTGACGCGGTGCGTTCTGCGATCACCCCGCTCACCCGGGCCCTGATCGTCAACTCGCCACACAACCCAACCGGCATGGTGCTCTCCGGCGACGAACTTCGCGCACTGGCCGAATTGGCCGTCGAAGCCGACCTTCTGGTGATCTCCGACGAGGTCTATGAGCACCTGGTGTTCGACAGTGCCAGACATATCCCTATCTCCACGTTCCCCGGTATGGCCGAGCGCACGGTGACGATCTCCAGTGCCGCGAAGATGTTCAACTGCACGGGCTGGAAGATCGGCTGGGCCTGCGGGCCTTCCGATCTGGTTGCCGGGGTGCGCGCGGCCAAGCAATATCTCAGTTACGTCGGCGGGGCCCCTTTCCAGCCCGCGGTGGCCTACGCCCTCGACAACGAGGATGCCTGGGTGGAGTCGTTACGCCAGTCTCTGCACGCCAAGCGCGACAAGCTGTCGGCGGCGTTGACCGACATCGGTTTCGAGGTGCACGACAGCGCCGGTACTTATTTCCTCTGCGCCGATCCGCGCCCACTCGGATACGCCGACAGCACGTCGTTCTGCGCGGAATTGCCCCGACTCAGCGGGGTCGCGGCGATCCCGATGTCGGCGTTCTGCGATTCGGATCTCACACATGTCACGGCATGGAATCACCTGGTGCGCTTCGCCTTCTGTAAACGCGACGAGACGCTCGATGAAGGGATCCGGCGGCTGCAGACGCTCCGCCGCGGCTAGCAGTTCAGCCCTTCTTTAGCTTTAGAACCTGCTTTCGCAGACCATCAGTG
>CALQLM010000275.1 GCA_943331415.1 Bifidobacterium breve | reverse complement strand
ATCTTCACAAACGATATCGAGCCCAACCTGAAAGCCGGTGACGCGCTGTTCTTCGGCCACGGCCTCAACATCCACTTCGGGTTGATCAAGCCGCCGGCCAACGTCACCATCGGCATGGTGGCGCCCAAGGGCCCGGGTCACCTGGTGCGGCGACAGTTTGTCGACGGTAAGGGTGTGCCGTGCCTGGTGGCTATTGAGCAGGATCCCACCGGCGAGGGTTTGGCGCTGGCACTGTCGTACGCGAAGGGTATCGGCGGCACCCGGGCCGGCGTCATCAAGACCACCTTCAAGGATGAGACCGAGACCGATCTTTTCGGTGAGCAGGCCGTATTGTGCGGTGGCACTGAGGAATTGGTCAAGACCGGCTTCGAGGTCATGGTCGAGGCGGGTTACGCGCCTGAGTTGGCCTACTTCGAGGTGCTCCACGAACTCAAGCTCATCGTCGATCTGATGTATGAGGGCGGAATCGCACGGATGAACTATTCGGTGTCCGACACCGCCGAGTACGGCGGCTACCTGTCCGGCCCACGCGTGATCGATGCCGGCACCAAGGAGCGGATGAAGCAGATCCTGGCTGAGATCCAGGACGGCACCTTCGTCAAGCGCCTCGTCGCCAATATGGAAGGCGGCAATAAGGAGCTTGAGGCGTTACGCAAGAAGAACGCCGAACACCCAATCGAGATCACCGGCAAGAAACTGCGCGATCTGATGAGCTGGGTGGACCGGCCACTCACCGATACGGCGTCGCGCGGCTACGGCGCCAACGACGGCACGCCCAGGCCGAACTCCCGCTTGAGCACGGTCCGCGCCGCGTAGTAGCCGCTCATCCCGTGCACGCCACCGCCGGGCGGGGTGGCCGACGAGCACAGGTAGGCGCCGGGGATCGGCGTCGTCCATGGGTTGACCCGCGGGGTCGGGCCGAGCAGGGCGCGCAGCACGGCGTTACCGCCCACTCCGATGTCGCCGCCGACATAGTTGGCGTCGTGATCGGCGAGCCGGTTGGCCGGAATGCTGCGGGCGGAGACGACGATGTCGGTGAAGCCCGGCGCGAACCGCTCCATGATGGTGGTGATGGTGTCGCGCTGATCCACCGACGACCCGGCGGGCACGTGCGCGTAGGTCCAGAACGGTCGCCGGCCCGCACTGTCGATACGGCCGGGGTCGGCGGTGAAGGACTGCGCGGCCAGCACCATCGGCCACTCGGCGTGCCGCCCCTGTGCGATCTCCTTCTCGGCATAGGCCATTTGGGCGCGGGTGCCGCCCAGATGCAGCGTGGCGGTATCTGCCAGTCGCGGATCGGCCCACGGAATGTTCTCGGAGAGAACGAAATCCACCTTGGCCACGCCGGGTCCGTACCGGTAGCGCTGCAGTGCGCGGGCATAGCGGGCTGGCAGTGCGTCACCGTAGATGTTCAGCAGTGCCGTGGGTGCGGTGTCGTACAGCACGATGCCGCCGGGAGGCGAGGTTACTTCGGTATCGGTATGCAGGACGCCGCCGTGGGCGCGTAGATCGGCGATCATCGCATCAGCGATGGCCTGGCTGCCGCCCACCGGAACCGGCCAACCCACGGTGTGCGCCAGTGTCGCCAGCATCAGACCCGCGCCCGCGCCGACTAACGACGGCATGCGCGAAATCGTATGTGCCGCAACGCCGGTGAACAGTGATCGGGCGTCTTCGCCGCGCAGCATTCCCCATGCCGGAGTGCCCTGCTCGATCATGCGCCGAGCCAGGTGCACTGCGGCCGGTATGTCGGTGGGGATTGAGCGTTTGTCCCCGATCAGTAGACCCACCACGTCGTGGGCGTCGGCGACGAGTGGACCCAGCAGGTGCCGCCAGGAGTCACCGTGCTGCAGGCCGGCGCAGGTGCGTTCGAGATCGTGGTAAGCCAGTGCGGCCGGTCGGCCCGGGAGTGGGTTGGCGTAGGAGATGTCCGGAACCGTCAGGCCCACGCCGCGGGCGGCAAGATCGAACTCAGCGAAGAACGGCGACGCGAGTGCCAGTGGGTGGATCGCCGAGCAGATGTCGTGACCCACGCTGGGGGAGTCGGGGTCGGGGAGGGTGCGGGAGCCGCCGCCGAGGGTGGGTTGGGCCTCGAGCACCTGCACCGACAAACCTGCCCTGGCGCACACGACCGCGGCGGCTAGGCCGTTGGGACCGCTGCCGACGACCGTGACATCCACCTACTGATTAGACCCCATTAGTCTGTTCGGGTGAGCATGCCCGTTGTACTGATCGCCGACAAACTTGCCGAATCGACCGTCGCCGCCCTGGGAGACCAGGTGGAGGTGCGCTGGGTGGACGGCCCTGACCGCCCCAAACTGCTGGCGGCGGTCGTCGACGCCGATGCGTTGCTGGTGCGTTCGGCCACTACCGTCGATGCCGAGGTGATCGCCGCGGCACCCAAGCTCAAGATCATCGCCCGTGCCGGTGTCGGCCTGGATAACGTCGATGTGGACGCCGCCACCGCGGCCGGCGTGCTGGTGGTCAATGCGCCCACCTCCAATATCCACAGCGCCGCTGAGCATGCGATTGCGCTCATGCTGGCTGCCGCACGGCAGATCCCGGCGGCCGATGCGACCCTGCATGAGCACACCTGGAAGCGCTCGTCGTTCAACGGCACCGAGATCTTCGGCAAGACTGTCGGAGTGGTGGGCCTGGGCCGCATCGGGCAATTGGTCGCCGCGCGACTGGCCGCCTTCGGCACCCACATCATCGCCTACGACCCCTACGTTCCGGCGGCCCGCGCCGCGCAACTCGGTATCGAACTGCTGCCACTGGACGATGTACTGGCCCGCGCCGACTTCATCTCGGTGCACCTGCCCAAGACCAAGGAGACCGCCGGGCTGCTCGGCAAAGAGGCTCTGGCCAAGACCAAGCCCGGCGTGATCATCGTCAACGCCGCCCGCGGCGGTCTCATCGATGAGCAGGCACTGGCTGACGCGATCATCAGCGGCCACGTGCGCGCCGCGGGTCTGGATGTGTTCGCCACCGAACCCTGCACCGACAGCCCGCTGTTCGATCTACCGCAGGCGATCGTCACCCCGCACCTGGGCGCCTCGACGTCAGAGGCTCAGGATCGGGCCGGCACCGATGTCGCCGAAAGTGTCAAGCTGGCCATGGCCGGCGAATTCGTGCCGGATGCGGTCAATGTCGGTGGCGGTGCGGTCAGCGAGACCGTGGCGCCGTGGCTGGATCTGGTGCGCAAGCTCGGATTGTTGGCCGGTGTGCTCGCCGCCGAGGCCCCGGACAATCTCTCGGTGCGGGTGTGCGGTGAGATCGCCTCCGACGATGTTGAGGTGCTCAAGCTTTCGGCGCTGCGCGGATTGTTCTCGACGATGACCGACCAGCAGGTGACGTTCGTCAATGCGCCGGGCCTGGCGGCCGAACGTGGGCTGGATGCCGAACTGACCACCGCCAGTGAGAGCCCGAACCATCGCAGCCTGGTCGATGTTCGGGTGGTGGGTCCGGACGGCTCGGCGGTCAACGTCTCCGGCACGCTGTCGGGCACCCAGGAAGTGCAGAAGATCGTCGGCATTAACGGTCGCAGCTTCGACCTGCGCGCTGAGGGCGTGAACCTGATCCTGCACTACGGCGACAAGCCGGGCGCGCTGGGCACAATCGGGACGCTGCTCGGTGCAGCGAAGGTGAACATCGAAGCGGCGCAACTGAGTCAGGACGCCGCCGGTGGCGGTGCCACGGT
>CALQLM010000274.1 GCA_943331415.1 Bifidobacterium breve | reverse complement strand
GCCGGCACCTGAAACAGTCGTGCTCACCGATGTCGATGCGCCGCCGTTACCCGCGCCGTTGCCTGCCGGTCCGATGCGCCGCCTGCCACTCGGGACGATTGCCGGAGCCCGCAGTGGCGACAAGGGCGGTGGTGCAAACATCGGCGTATGGGCACGTACCGATGCCCACTGGCGCTGGTTGGCCAACACCCTCACTGTCGAACTGGTGCGGGAATTGCTCCCGGAGGCAAAAGATCTGCCGATCTCGCGGCACCTGTTCCCCGCAATCCGCGCGGTCAATTTCGTCATCGACGGCATCCTCGGCAAGGGTGTCGCCTACCAGGCTCGGTTCGATCCTCAGGCCAAAGGCCTAGGCGAGTGGCTGCGCAGTCGTCACGTCGATATTCCCGAGGAGATTCTCTAGATGAGCATGTGGGCTACATGAGTATGTGGACTACGCCCGAACGCGAGCAGCTGCGTAAGACGGTGCGGGGCTTCACCGAGCGCGAGATCCTGCCGCATATCGACGAGTGGGAGCGGATCGGCGAACTTCCCCGCGATCTGAGCCGCAGCGCGGGTGAGGCCGGCCTGCTCGGTATCGGATTCGACGAGGAGTTCGGGGGCGAGGGCGGAGATGCGGCCGATGTCGCGATCGTCTGCGAGGAGCTGCATGAAGCCGGAGCCCCGGGCGGAGTATTCGCCTCACTGTTCACCGTCGGCATCGCGGTGCCTCACATGATCGCCTCCGGCGATGAGCGACTGATCGAGAAATTCGTCCGCCCCACGTTGCGCGGTGACCTGATCGGTTCACTGGCCATCACCGAACCCGGTGGCGGATCCGACGTCGGTCACCTACGAACCACGGCTGTTCGCGACGGCGATCACTTCATCGTCAACGGATCCAAGACTTACATCACCTCCGCGGTACGTGGCGACTTCGTGGTGACAGCGGTGCGCACCGGTGGTCCGGGCGCCGGCGGGGTTTCCCTACTCGTCATCGAGAAAGGCACACCCGGATTCGAAGTCAGCCGCAAGCTGGAGAAAATGGGCTGGCGATCCTCCGACACCGCGGAGTTGTCCTTCACAGACGCCCGGGTCCCGGTGGAGAACCTGGTCGGCGCGGAGAACAGCGGCTTTCTGCAGATCGCGCAGGCCTTCGTTTCCGAACGTATCGGCCTCGCGGTCCAGGCGTACGCCTGCGCGCAGCGGTGCCTGGACATCACCGTGCAGTGGTGCCGCGACCGCGAGACTTTCGGCAAGCCGCTGATCGCCCGTCAAGCAGTGCAGAACACGCTGACCGAGATGGCCCGGCGCATCGACGTCGCGAGGGTTTACTCCCGCAACGTGATCGAGCGGCAACTCGCCGGGGATGACAATCTGATCGCCGCGTGCTGCTTTGCCAAGAACACTGCGGTGGAAACCGGAGAGTGGGTTGCAAGTCAGGCGGTGCAACTTTTCGGCGGCATGGGCTACATGGCGGAGTCAGAGATCGAACGCCAGTACCGAGACATGCGGATCATCGGCATCGGCGGCGGTACCACCGAGATCCTCACCGGTCTTGCCGCGAAGTCGCTGGGGTATCAGGCATGACCGCGCTACGAACCACCATCGACCCATCAGCACAGGCGTACATCGACGCCGCCGCGGCGATGACGGCCAAGTTGGTCGAACTCGATGCTGAACTTGCCAAGGCGTTGGCGGGCGGTGGAACGAAATACGTTGAGCGCCATCATGCCCGCGGCAAGATGACCGCCCGCGAACGTATCGAGCTGCTGGTCGATGCGGACTCCCCATTCCTCGAACTTTGCGCACTGGCCGCCTACGGCACCGACTTTCACATCGGGGCCAGCGTGGTAACCGGGATCGGAGTGGTCGAGGGCGTCGAGTGCATGCTGGTAGCCCACGATCCCACCGTCAAGGGCGGAACCTCCAACCCGTGGACGCTGAAGAAGGTCCTGCGCGCCAACCAGATCGCCTTGGAGAACCGACTGCCGGTTATTTCACTGGTGGAGTCCGGCGGAGCGGATTTGCCCACACAGAAGGAGATCTTCATCCCGGGTGGGCGGATGTTCCGCGATCTGACCCGGCTGTCGGCGGTCGGCATTCCCACTATCGCGCTGGTGTTCGGCAACTCGACCGCCGGCGGCGCGTACATCCCCGGTATGAGTGACTACGTGGTGATGATCAAGGAGCGCTCAAAGGTCTTCCTGGCCGGCCCGCCCCTGGTGAAGATGGCCACCGGCGAGGAGTCTGACGACGAGTCGCTAGGCGGGGCGGACATGCACGCGCGGATCTCCGGTCTGGCCGACTACTTCGCCTCCGACGAACTCGACGCTCTCCGTATCGGACGGCGCATCGTGTCCCGGCTGAACTGGGTGAAACAAGGACCCGGCCCAAGGCCTGCCACCGAACCTTTGGCCGATGCAAAAGAGCTTCTCGGGATCGTGCCACCCGACTTACGGATTCCGTTCGATCCGCGAGACGTGATCGCCCGCATTGTCGATGGTTCAGATTTCGATGAATTCAAACCCCTTTACGGCGGCTCCCTGGTCACCGGGTGGGCGAATCTGCACGGCTTCCCGATCGGCATTCTGGCCAATGCCCGAGGCGTGCTCTTCTCCGAGGAGTCGCAGAAGGCAACCCAGTTCATCCAACTCGCCAACCGGTCCAACACGCCGTTGTTGTTCCTGCACAACACCACCGGCTACATGGTGGGCAAAGCCTACGAGGAAGGCGGCATGATCAAGCACGGCGCAATGATGATCAATGCCGTGTCGAACTCGACGGTTCCGCACATCACGCTGCTGATCGGTGCCTCCTATGGGGCGGGCCACTACGGCATGTGCGGACGTGCCTACGATCCCCGTTTCGTGTTCGCCTGGCCGAGTGCGAAGTCGGCGGTGATGGGCGGCGCACAGTTGGCCGGCGTCCTGTCAATCGTCAATCGCGCCGCCACCGAGGCACGGGGGCAACACGTCGACGAAGCCGCGGATGACGACATGCGTGCGGCGGTCGAGGCCCAGATCGAGGCCGAGTCGCTACCAATGTTTCTGTCGGGCCGGCTTTACGACGACGGCGTCATCGACCCTCGAGACACTCGAACCGTGCTGGGAATATGCCTGTCCGCCATCGCCAACGGCCCGATTGAGGGGGCGTCGAAATTCGGCGTCTTCCGGATGTAGCGATGAGCGCTTGCGCGAAGAGCAGACGACCCCGATGAGCGCTTGCGCGAAGAGCAGACGACCCCGATGAGCGCTTGCGCGAAGAGCAGAGAGCAGGTCGCATGATCACACGAGTCCTGGTCGCCAACCGTGGCGAAATAGCCCGCCGGGTTTTCGCCACCTGCCGCCGTCTCGGTATCAGCACTGTCGCCGCCTACACCGTCCACGACGCCTGCTCCCCTCATGTCGCGGAAGCCGACGCGCGCATCCTCATCGACAGTTATCTCGACGGCGCGGAACTCGTCGCAGCGGCGCGTGTGACTGGCGCTGACGCGGTGCATCCCGGCTACGGATTCCTCTCGGAGAACGCTGACTTCGCCCGTTCCGTCAACGATGCCGGGCTGCGATGGATTGGACCGCCGGCCGCAGCCGTCGAGGCCATGGGTTCGAAGATTCAGGCCAAGAAGATGATGGCCGCAGCAGGGGTCCCGGTGCTGGCGGAATTGGACCCCACAAACATCGCGCAGGACCTGCTGCCCGTGCTGGTCAAGGCATCGGCTGGC
>CALQLM010000273.1 GCA_943331415.1 Bifidobacterium breve | reverse complement strand
TCGCTGGCCGGCACCCAGGAATACATGGCCATGGAAAAGCTGGGCCAGTTGTTGGGCGAGGACCGTTGGGACCTTGTCGTGGTGGACACCCCGCCGTCGCGTAATGCGCTGGACTTCCTGGATGCACCCAAACGGCTAGGCAGCTTCATGGACGGCAGGCTGTGGCGACTGCTATTGGGACCGGGTCGTGGTATCGGCCGCCTGGTGACGGGCGTGATGGGCCTGGCCATGAAGGCGATGTCAACCATTCTCGGTTCCCAGATGCTCTCCGACGCCTCGGCATTCATCCAGTCACTCGACTCGACGTTCGGCGGGTTCAGGGAGAAGGCGGATCGCACCTACGAGTTGCTCAAGCGGCGCGGGACCCAGTTCGTGGTGGTCTCAGCCGCGGAACCCGACGCCTTGAGGGAAGCCACCTTCTTCGTCGATCGACTCTCCGAGGAGGGAATGCCGTTGGCGGGCCTGATCCTCAATCGGACCCACCCGATGCTGTGCGCGCTACCCGTAGAGCGTGCCATCGACGGGGCCGCGGAACTGGAAGCTAGCCCGAAGGGCAAGGGGGACGCGTTGGCCGCCGCGGTGCTGCAGATCCATGCCGACCGCGGACAGACGGCTAAGCGGGAGATCAGGCTGCTGTCGCGGTTCACCGGAGCCAACCCACACGTTCGGGTGGTGGGTGTGCCGTCGTTGCCGTTCGATGTTTCCGACCGCGCCGCGCTACAGGCGATCGCCGATCAGATCACCGGCGAGGTCTAGAACCGCATTTGGAGCTTCGGCCGGCCGGCCGTTCAGCTGACGCTGCGGTGTTTGCGCTGGGTGGCGAAGAATTCCGACCAGGAAGTCACCTCGGGGTGCTGCTTGAGCAACGCGCGACGCTGGCGTTCGGTCATACCGCCCCATACCCCGAACTCGACCCTGTTATCCAGGGCGTCGGCGCCGCACTCCGCGATCACCGGGCAATGCCGACAGATGACCGCGGCCTTGCGCTGGGCGGCCCCACGAACGAAAAGCTGATCAGGATCGGTCGAACGGCATAACCCCTGGGAAACCCATGCGATGCGGGCTTCCCCGTTCGGGACCTGGAGTGAACCGTGCATCGTTGCTGCTGCGCTAGTCCTACGTGCAGCGGGCCGAGTAACCGACACAGGCGATTCCCTCCGATGTAGCCGCGGTGCGATCTACGCCACATTGCGATGCCGTTGTTACCTGAATCGCACTGCCTGATTAAGTTAGGTGGTCAGGTGTCGTTTGCGCAACAGTCCGGTCACAGCTTTTTTGGCACAAGCGTCCAGTCCCGCCATGAACTGCGGTTTTTTGACCGCCACGTAGGAGAACTTCGTTATCTTCATCCGCCGAGCGGTGCGCCGCAAGCCCCAGGAGGGCCTCAGTACGCTATATCCCATGTCGGAACGCCCACCGGCCAGTTCCTCGATCATCAAACTGGCCTGGTGCTGCCTGTTGGCCAGCGTGATCGTGGCGGCGCTGCTGTTCCCGATCGCGGGCGGTATCGGCCTGATGTCCAACCGTGCCTCAGACATCGTGGCCAACGGATCAGCGCAGCTCCTCGAGGGTGACATCCCGGCGGTCTCGACAATGGTGGACTCCAAGGGCAACACCATCGCCTGGCTGTACTCGCAACGTCGCTTTGAGGTGCCCAGCGACAAGATCGCCGACACCATGAAGCTGGCGATCGTCTCTATAGAGGACAAACGGTTCACCGAGCACAACGGCGTCGACTGGAAGGGCACCCTGACGGGCCTGGCCGGATACGCGTCCGGGGATTTCGGAACCCGCGGCGGCTCGACCATCGAACAGCAGTATGTGAAGAATTATCAGCTGCTGGTGGTGGCACAGACCGATGCCGAGAAGCGCGCCGCGGTGGCAGCGACGCCCGCCCGCAAGCTGCGTGAAATCCGCATGGCACTGACCCTCGACAAGACGTTCACAAAACCAGAGATCCTCACGCGCTATCTCAATCTTGTGTCGTTCGGTAATGGCGCCTTCGGCATCCAGGACGCCGCCCAGACCTATTTCGGTATCGATGCCACCGATTTGAATTGGGAGCAGTCAGCGCTGCTGGCCGGTCTGGTGCAGTCGACCACTGCGCTGAATCCCTACACCACTCCTGACGGGGCTCTGGTGCGGCGAAATCTGGTTCTCGACACGATGATCGAGAACCTGCCGGAGAACGCCGACGAACTTCGCGCCGCCAAACAGCAGCCACTCGGCATCCTGCCGCGGCCCAACGAATTGCCGCGCGGCTGCATCGCGGCCGGCAACCGCGCTTTCTTCTGTGACTATGCCCAGGAATACCTGGCTCGGGCGGGTTTGAGTAAGGAACAGATCGCCAAGGGCGGGTATCTGATCAAGACGACGTTGGATCCTGATGTGCAGGCAACCGTCAAGAGGGCGGTGGACTCGATCGCAGCGCCAGACCTCAACGGCATCGCGAGCGTGATGAACGTCCTGCTACCCGGCAAAACGAGTCATCCGCTGATCGCGATGGTCAGTAACCGAACATACGGACTCGATACCGATGCCGGGGAAACCGTTCAGCCGCAACCGTTCTCACTGGTCGGCGATGGCGCGGGATCGATCTTCAAGATCTTCACCACCGCGGCCGCACTCGACCTTGGCCTCGGTACGAATGCCACCCTCGACGTACCGGGTCGTTTCGATGCCAAGGGGCTCGGCGAGGGTGGCGCCAAGGGCTGTCCCAGGGAAACCTGGTGCGTAGAGAACTATCGCGATCCGCGCTACCTGACGATGAGCGTCACCGAGGCACTGGCGAAATCACCTAACACCGCATTCGCGAAGTTGATATCCCAAGTCGGGGTTCAGCGCACCGTGGATATGGCTGTCCGACTTGGCCTGCGGTCCTACGCCGAGCCCGGTACCGCGCGTGCCTACGATCCGGACAATAACGAGAGCCTGGCCGACTTCATCAAGCGGCAGAACATCGGTTCGTTCACGCTCGGCCCCTTCGAAGTCAACCCGCTGGAACTGGCCAATGTCGCGACAACGCTGGCATCCGGCGGGGTGTGGTGTCCGCCGAACCCGATCGACAAGATCTACGACCGCCGCGGCGATGAGGTCGCGGTCAACGCGGAAGCCTGCGAACAGGTCGTGCCCGAAGGATTGGCCAACACCCTGTCCAACGCGTTGGGCAAAGATGTCATCAACGGAACCGCCACCCCGGCGGCGAACTCGGTCGGCTGGTCCCTTCCGATGGCGGGCAAGACCGGCACCACCGAAGCGCACCGTTCGTCGGGTTTCCTGGGCTACACCAATCGCTACGCGGCAGTGAACTACATCTACGACGACTCTCCGAACCCCACGGATCTGTGCTCCTACCCGTTGCGCCAGTGCGGCAACGGCGACCTCTTCGGCGGCAAGGAGCCCGCCGAGACTTGGTTCGCCGCGATGAGTCCGATCGCGGAGGACTTCGGGGAGGTGAGTATGCCGCCAACCGACCCGCGTTACGTAGACGGAGCGCCGGGAGCGCGGGTGCCCAGCGTGAACGGAATGAGCCAGGACAGTGCGCGTGAGGAATTGCGCGCGTCCGGCTTCCAGGTGGCCGACCAGGTGAGTGCGATTAACAGCACAGCCTCAGCGGGCACCGTGATCGGCACCTCACCGAGCGGCCAGACAATCCCCGGGCTCATCGTCACCCTCTTGGTCAGCAACGGCGTCGCGCCCCCACCGCC
>CALQLM010000272.1 GCA_943331415.1 Bifidobacterium breve | reverse complement strand
CGTCAGCCGCCTCGGCGACCGGAGGCGACACCGGCTCAATCGACGTGGCGGAGATCTATGCGGCCTTCAGCCATCAGCAGTTGATCCTCACCGAGGCGATCGGCCTGAAGGCATCCACCAAGATCAACCCGTCCGGCGGCGCACTGGCCGCCAATCCGATGTTCTCCACCGGCTTGGAGCGCATCGGATACGCCGCCCGGCACATCTTCAATGGCTCCGCTCAACGCGTTCTGGCACACGCGACAAGCGGTCCGGTGCTCCAACAGAACCTCGTGGCGGTACTGGAAGGAAAGAGCTAATGGCGGGCAAATACCTGGCTGCGGTTCTCGGCACCGGGCAGACCAAGTACGTCACTAAACGGACCGACGTCTCGATGAACGGACTCGTGCGCGAGGCGATCGACCGTGCGCTGGCCGACAGCGGATCCACCTTCGACGACATCGATGCGGTCGTCGTGGGTAAAGCTCCGGACTTCTTCGAGGGCGTCATGATGCCGGAGCTGTTCATGGCAGATGCCATCGGTGCCACCGGCAAGCCGCTGATCCGGGTACACACGGCCGGCTCAGTGGGCGGTTCGACCGGTGTTGTGGCCGCCAGTCTGGTGAAGTCCGGCAAGTATCGCCGGGTTCTGGCCGTCGCTTGGGAGAAGCAGTCGGAGTCGAATGCCATGTGGGCGTTGTCGATTCCGGTGCCATTCACCAAGCCGGTCGGTGCCGGTGCGGGTGGCTATTTCGCCCCGCACATTCGGGCCTCTATGCGCCGGTCAGGTGCGCCGGCTCATATCGGGGCGATGGTGGCCGTCAAGGACCGGCTCAACGGGGCCAAGAATCCGCTCGCACACCTGCATCAGCCTGACATCACGCTGGAGAAGGTGATGTCCTCGCAGATGCTGTGGGATCCGATCCGATTCGATGAGACCTGCCCGTCCTCCGACGGAGCCGCAGCCCTGGTCATCGGCAACGAGGAGATCGCCGATAAAAGGGTGGCCGCGGGCCACCCGGTCGCGTGGGTGCACGCCACCGCGTTGCGGACCGAACCGATCTCCTACTCCGGGCGCGATCAGGTCAACCCGCAGGCCGGCCGCGACGCCGCGGCGGCGTTATGGAAAGACGCCGGCATCACCAGCCCGATCGACGAAATCGACGTCGCCGAAATCTACGTCCCGTTCTCCTGGTTCGAGCCGATGTGGCTGGAGAACCTCGGCTTCGTGCCTGAGGGCGAGGGCTGGAAGCTCACCGAGGCGGGCGAAACCGCGATCGGCGGCCGGCTGCCGGTCAACCCCTCGGGCGGTGTGCTGTCCTCGAACCCGATCGGCGCCTCGGGCTTGATCCGTTTCGCCGAGGCCGCGATCCAGGTGATGGGCAAGGCCGGGGCACACCAGGTGGCCGGTGCCAAGAAGGCTCTCGGGCATGCCTACGGCGGCGGATCGCAGTACTACTCGATGTGGGTGGTCGGCTCCGATAAGCCAGGCACGAAATAGGGGCCAGTCAGCGTCCGCGCCAGGATTCGGGCCGTCACCGCATCCGCCCGGCATAGACGAACCGGTCGCAAAACTGTAACGTGTTCTAGTTAGAGACACACAGTGGAGGGGCGCTATGACCACCGAAGTTCGCGATATCGATACCGGGACCCTGCCCGATCGCTACGCCCGTGGCTGGCACTGCCTGGGACCGGTCAAGGGCTTCTTGGATGGCGAGCCGCATTCGATCCACGCGTTCGGCACCAAACTGGTGGTGTTCGCGGATTCCAATAACGAACTTCATGTGCTTGATGCCTACTGCCGACACATGGGCGGGGACCTGTCCCAGGGCACTATCAAGGGCGACGAGGTGGCCTGCCCGTTCCACGACTGGCGTTGGGGTGGCGACGGTCGTTGCAAGCTCGTGCCCTATGCCAAGCGGACGCCGAAGTTGGCCCGCACCCGCTCCTGGCACACAGACGTGCGCGCGGGCCTGTTATTCGTCTGGCACGACCACGAAGGCAACCCGCCGCAGCCCGAGGTCCGAATCCCCGAGATCCCCGAACATGCCAGCGATGAATGGACCGACTGGAACTGGAACACGATGCTCATCGAGGGTTCCAATTGCCGCGAGATCGTCGACAACGTGACCGATATGGCGCACTTCTACTACATCCACTTCGGTCTGCCGACCTACTTCAAGAACGTCTTCGAGGGCCAAGTCGCCACCCAGTACCTGCATAACGTCGGCCGTCCCGATATCGGTGGGATGGGTACCGCCTATGGCGAGTCACACCTGGACTCCGAGGCGAGTTACTTCGGTCCCTCCTTCATGATCAACTGGCTGCATAACACCTACGGCGATTTCAAAGCGGAGTCCATCCTGATCAACTGCCACTACCCGGTGGATCAGGACTCCTTCATGTTGCAGTGGGGCGTCATCATCGAAAAGCCCAAGGGTCTCGATGACGAGACGACAGAGCGGATTTCGTCGGCGTTTACCGCCGGTGTCAGCAAGGGCTTCCTGCAGGACGTGGAGATCTGGAAGCACAAGACCCGGATCGAAAACCCGCTCCTGGTCGAAGAGGACGGTGCGGTCTATCAGATGCGCCGGTGGTATCAGCAGTTCTACGTCGACGTCGCCGATATCAGCCCGGATATGACTGATCGTTTTGAACTCGAGGTGGACACCACCAAGGCCAATGAGAAATGGCATGTGGAGGTCGAGGAGAACCTGCGCCGGAAGGCAGCGGAGGGCGAGGATGTGGCTAAGGCCGACAAAGCAGGTCAGCCCGCATCATGACTCCGGAGCAGATGCCTGACGTCGACCAGATTGCGCGGTCGATGCTGCTGCTGCACGGGATACATGACGACGAACTCCCCCACGACCACCCTCACGCTCGAGATGACCACGATGTCGCGACGTGGTCCAAAGCTCCTGATTTCGCAGGAGACCCGGCGCGTGCGGCGGCGGTGCATGAGGCCACCCGCCGGGACCGGGACCGCTATCTCACCTCGGGGCTGGCCGACGTCGACTGCCGGTTCTGCCACGCCTCGGTGAAAGTCAAGAAGCTCGGTGCTCCGCATACCGCAGTGCAGTGGAGCACCGAGTCGCAACAACGGTGCGCCTACTTCACCGAGATTCGCGCCGCCGGCGGTAGCAGTGCCCGGGCCAGGTCCTGCCCGAAGCTTTCCGACAGCATCTCCCACGCGGTGGCTGAGGGCTGTCTCGAGGAGTACTCAAGCGCACCGGCACCCGGCGACGGGTAGCGCCCAGGGGTCAGAGCCCGGCGAAGCGCTCCTTGACCTGTTCCTCGGTCAACCCGTAGTCGGCCAGTGAATAGGTGTGCTTCGGGGCCCTCGGACCCTTCTTGCTCTCGTCATCGGTGTGCGTGATGGCCGCCCGGGCGTCGTCGGTCATCTCGATGCCGAAGTGTGCGTAGATTTCCTCGACGGTGCGCAACGGCTCCTTGATGAGTTCGAAGTAGTCCACATCGCAGAACTGGGCCGGATTCTGCTTAGCCCGTACCGCGTTGAAACGCTCCAGGCCGCGCGACCAGGTGTCCAGGGAGTCAGCTCCGATCGTCTCGCCGACGAATCTGTTGGACCAGCCCGCGGTCGTGTGCTGCGATAGCGAGCACATCGACGCCATGATGGTCTCCGCCGGCCGATGACACTGGATTACCAGTGCGTCGGGGTAGGTGGCGAATACCGCGTCGAGTGCAATCAAGTGGCTCGGATTTTTCAGT
>CALQLM010000271.1 GCA_943331415.1 Bifidobacterium breve | reverse complement strand
GCCGCGCACCACCGACTGGTCCGACTCGGGGTATGCGTAAAGCTGATACAACCGTTCGTCGTCCACCGGTACGCCATCACCAAGCAGCATGAACGACGTCGCGTCGGTGTCTGGCATGCCGATGATTGCAACACGTCAGCCCGCGACACGTCGATACCGTCATCCCATGACACGTCGATACCGTCATCCCATGACACGTGGTTACAGTGCCAGCTATGACGCCGGTTGTGCCTTCCTCCGCGACGTCCCCGGCGACCGGGCATCTGGTGGATCGTCACCCCACAGTGTCGCCGGAGCGGCTGATTGCCCAATTGGTTCCGCCGCCGACGTTCGTCGATGTCAGCTTCGACAGCTACCGGCCCGATCCCGCCGAACCCACCCAGACCGCGGCACTGGCGTCCTGCCAAAGCTTCTGCGAGGAGGCGATCCGTCGTCGGGCGGGCCGCAAGAAGCTGTTCGGCAGGCATGAGACGCTGCCCGGCGTGGGTCTGTACCTCGACGGCGGATTCGGGGTCGGGAAAACGCACCTGCTGGCATCGGCGTATCGGAGCCTTCCCGATACCGACCCCAAGGCGTTCGCCACCTTCGGTGAACTGACCCAACTGGCCGGGGTTTTCGGGTTCGCCGAGTGCATCGAGTTACTGGCCGATTACACGATGGTCTGCATCGACGAGTTCGAACTCGACGATCCGGGCAACACCACGCTGATCTCGCGGCTGCTGTCGCAGTTGGTGCAGCGCGGTGTCTCTGTCGCTGCGACGTCGAACACACCGCCTGAACAACTCGGCGAGGGCCGTTTCGCCGCGCAGGACTTTCTGCGTGAGATCAACACGCTGGCAAGCATTTTCACTACGGTGCGGATCGAAGGTCCGGACTACCGGCATCGAGGCCTTCCGCCGGCACCGGAGCCATTGACCGACGATGAGGTGCGAATGCGCGCCGCGCAGCGACCCGGAGCGACACTCGATGACTTCAACGCGCTGTGCGCACATTTGGCCACCATGCATCCGTCCCGGTACCTGACGCTGATCGAGGGAGTGTCCGCCGTGCACATCACCGGTGTGCACCCGATCGATGATCAGAGCGTCGCGTTGCGACTGGTCTCGTTGACCGACCGGCTCTACGACGCCGGTATTCCGGTGGTGTCCTCGGGGACGAAACTCGACACGATCTTCTCGGCGGAGATGCTCGCCGGCGGGTATCGCAAGAAGTACCTCCGTGCCACGTCTCGATTGCTCGCGCTGACCGCGATGACCTGAGTGCGCTAGAGGGTGCGCACCATCACGAAGTCGTCCTGCAGGCTGGCGCCCAACACGAAGCGGCGCGTGCCGGCGACCTCGAAACCGTGCTTGCGGTAAAACCCCTGGGCGCGGTGGTTAGCCTGATTGACCCCCAACCATGCGGCGCGTGCGCCCTGCTCGACGGCCCAGGTGATTCCTGTCTCCATCAGAGCCGCGGCTGCGCCGCTGCGGTGCCAGTCGGGCAGCACGTACATCTTCGAGACCTCGACGGCGGGTCGTCGCTCGACGCAGCGTGCGATGTCCGGGTCGCTGCCGATGCCGAGGATCAGCATGGTGTATCCGATCAAGCGGTCCGATTCGGCGGCGGTGAGCACCAGACGGTCGCCGGCCGCGAGGTGCTGCCGGAAATGCCCGGGTGTCAGAGCGGCGGCGATACCGGCCTCGATATCGGCGGCGGCCGCCGATGGCGGGCAGGCCAGCGGAAAGGTCGCGGCGGCCAGGCCGGCCACCTCGTCGGCGTCGGTCTCAGTCGCGACGCGGACCTGCACCGGCCCTCACCTCCCGGTCGCTCTCATGATCGGGACTATACGAGCAGCTCACACGGTGTGCGCGGGCCGACTCGCCCGTCGGCGCGGCTACCGGGTAACCCCGGTTCGCACCGCTACGATGCAGCTCAACAGGCAGAAGGGAGGGTCAGATGAGAATCACGCGTCAGCGCCGACTCGGGTCTGCCCTCTGTGCTGTCGCGCTCGGTGCTAGCGCACTCGTCGTCGGTGTCCCCGCGAGCCCGGCGCGAGCCGGACAGACCTGTCCCGCCGGGCAGATCGAGGACGCCACCACCCCGGGCTTTCAGTGCATCTCGGCCTGCCCGGCCGGAATGCTCGTCGACGCTCTGACCGGCACGTGTGTGGCACCTCCGGGGTTGCCGCCGCCGGCTCTGCCCTAACGGCGATCGCCTGTTTGGCCATCCGCCACACCGACCCTGTGCGGGTTTCATAGACTCGAACTATGGCAGGCCTGCATAAATCCCAAGAACGTCTCGATACCAGCGTCATATCCAACCGGGCATCGTCGGTTCCCCGGATGTTCCTCGACCGTATTGCGGCGACTCCGACCTCGGAGGCGTTCCGGTACCCGGAGAACGGCGGCTGGACCAGCGTCACCTGGCAGCAGGTTGGGCAGCGGGTTGAACTCCTCGCCGCAGGCCTGATCTCACTGGGCATCAAGCCCGAAGAGCGGGTAGCGCTGGCCTCGGGCACCCGCTACGAATGGGTGGTCGTCGACTTCGCGATCCTGGCGGCGGGCGCTGCGACCACCACGGTGTATCCGACCACCCATGCCGAGGACGTGGCCTTCATCGTCGCCAACTCCGGCAGCCGAATTGTCGTCGCCGAAGATCAGAAGCAGGTCGACAAGCTCATCTCCCACCGCGCCGAACTGCCCGCCGTGCAGAACGTGGTGGTGATCGATGGTGATGGTGACGGTGACTGGGTGATGACCCTCGCCGACCTCGAACAGCGCGGTAAGCAATTGCTCGCAGACTCGCCGTCGGCGGTGACCGATCGCATCGACGCGATTCGCCCCGATCAATTGGCCACGTTGATCTACACCTCCGGCACCACCGGTAAACCCAAGGGCGTGCGGCTGACCCAGGACTCCTGGACCTACACCGCGGCCGCCATGGATGCCCTCGGAGTGCTCTCGGACAAGGATCTGAACTACCTGTGGCTGCCGCTTGCCCATGCCTTCGGCAAGGTCATGCTGTCGCTGCCGCTGGCGATCGGGTTCCCGACCGTCATCGACGGCAGGGTGGACAAGATCATCGAGAACCTCACCGTCATCCGGCCGACCATCATGGGTGCGGTACCGCGCATCTTTGAGAAGGTGCACGGCAAGATCAACGAGATGGTCGCCAAGGAAGGCGGCGTCAAGAAGCGCCTCTTCGATTGGGCAACCGGTGTGGGCGTGCAGATGTCGCGGGTCCGACAGGCGGGCGAGCGACCCTCGCCGCTGTTGGCGGCCCAGTACAAACTCGCCGACCGACTGGTGTTGTCGACCATTCGGGATCGCTTCGGCGGACGGATGCGGTTCTTCATCTCCGGTTCGGCGGCACTCGACCGGGAGATCGCCCAGTGGTTCGACGCCGTTGGCGTCATCGTGCTCGAGGGTTATGGACTGACTGAGACCTCGGCGGCCTCCTCGATCAACCGGCCGGCCGCCTATCGGTTCGGCACTGTCGGCTGGACGCTGCCCGAGACCGACGTCAAGATCGCCGACGACGGCGAGATCCTGCTGAAAGGTCCCGGCGTGATGAACGGCTATCACGACCTGCCGGAGGCCACCGCCGAGGCGATTGACGCCGAGGGCTGGTTCCACACCGGTGACATCGGTGAGCTTGACGCCGAGGGCTTCCTGCGGATCACCGATCGTAAAAAGGACATGTTCAAGACCTCGCAGGGCAAGTACGT
>CALQLM010000270.1 GCA_943331415.1 Bifidobacterium breve | reverse complement strand
GCGGCGCCCAGGCCGTTGCTGGCATCGAGAATCTCGTTGGCCAGCCGCTCGACCCTCGTCTTTTCGCGTCGTGCCTTGGAGAAACTCACCAGCCAGCGCAGTGCGAGGGTGGTCGAGCGATCCGGGCGAACCTCGACGGGCACCTGATAGGTGGCACCACCGACACGGCGGCTGCGCACCTCAAGTGCAGGCTTGACGTTATCCAGTGCTCGCTTGAGAGTGACCACCGGATCGGTACCGGTCTTATCGCGGGCCTGCTCGAGTGCGCCGTAGACGATGCGCTCGGCCAGCGACTTCTTACCGTCCATCAGGATCTTGTTGACCAGCTGAGTGACCAGCTGCGAACCGTAGACGGGATCGTTGACCAGCGGACGCTTGGGTGCGGGGCCCTTGCGCGGCATTAGCTCTTCTCCTTCTTGGCGCCGTAGCGGCTGCGGGCCTGCTTGCGGTTCTTGACACCCTGGGTGTCCAGCGAACCGCGGATGATCTTGTACCGCACGCCGGGCAGGTCCTTCACACGACCGCCGCGCACCAGCACCATCGAGTGCTCCTGCAGGTTGTGGCCCTCACCCGGGATATAGGCGGTGACCTCGACCTGGCTGGTCAGCTTGACGCGAGCGACCTTGCGAAGTGCCGAGTTCGGCTTCTTCGGCGTCGTTGTGTACACGCGTGTGCACACACCGCGGCGCTGCGGGCTGCCCTTGAGAGCCGCGGTCTTGACCTTGGCGATCTTGTCCCGGCGACCCTTGCGGACCAGCTGGTTGATGGTTGGCATATACCGGCTTTCTGTGTTGCGTTACGTCTTCTTCAGCGTTTTTCAAGTCTGTGTACTGCAGTTTTCGCCTTGCCGCGTCCCCCGCGACCGGGCGTGTCACGCGCACCGAACACCCGCGGAAATCTGTTGCATTTCCCGATGCTCACGACACGCGAATTGGCCCGGCGAGCGCGCCTGCGTCCTGTTCTCATGCAGCCGCATGCGCACCTGGCGGCCAGGCACGAAAGTTCACAATACCAGCCAGACGAGCGCAGTCCAAAACTGGAATACCAGCCCCTAAGTGCAGGTCAGGGGTTGGGGCCAGGGTCGTTACGGTGCGCCATACCGGCAGCGAGCCGCAGGACCATGTCGGAGAACACCGCATCGGTGTCCACCCGTCCCGCCCCCGCGATCATCCCGGAGTCCATCACTCCGGTCATTTCCAGCAGGACGAATCCGTGCAGTGCGGCCCAGAACTCCAGTGCCGCATAGAAGGCGTCCTCGCCGGCCAGACCATAGGAAGCCAGCACGTCGATGACGGGTTCGGCCGCGGCGTGCGATGCCGCGGTGTACTCGGGGTCGTCGCCGCCCAGCGGCATCCGGGTAAAAGCCGAGTAGCGACCCGGGTGATGGTGGGCGTAGCTGCGGTAGGCGCTGGCCATCGTCATCACGGCGTCGTCCCGGGTACGCCCGGTGCCGACAGTGCTGAGCATCTGCAGGATGTCGTCGATGACCCGCATCCGCACCGTGCGCCGCAAGTCCTCAAGGCTGCTCACGTGGTTGTAGAGCGACGGGCCCTTGGTGCCCAGTTGGGTCGCCAGGGCGTTGACCGTCAGGGCGTCCCAACCTTCGCGGTCCAGGAAGGTCAGTGCGGCGTTGATGATCACGTCACGACTGAGCTTCGGCGACTTGGGCTTCGGCGACTTGGCCGCCGGCCGAGATGTCATGTGGGATCGCCCTTCAACTATCTGATCAGCGACGAACTCTAGTGCCCGCCGGTCACGCGGGAGCCCCGTGCCGCCCTGCGCCGTCGGCGAACCGCCGCGCTCCGGCGATGGATTCGGCCGCGACCTCCGACAGACTGCCGAACTCGAAGTCCATCGCCTCTGCCTCGGACTGCCCCCACTGGTGCAGCGCCGACAGCCGGTCGGCACGCATGCAGCCCTGCGGTGACCGGGCCAGTTCGGCGGCCAATTCCTCGGCTGCCTGACGTGCCTGTCCGGTGGGTACGACCCGGTTGGCAAGCCCGATCGCCAGCGCCTCCTCTGCTCCGACCGCCCGGCCGGTGAGGATCATGTCCATCGCCCGGCCGTGTCCGATCAGCCGCGGCAGCCGAACAGTGCCGCCGTCGATCAGCGGTACACCCCACCGCCGACAGAACACCCCGAAGACCGCATCGGTTTCCACCACCCGAAGGTCGCACCACAGTGCGAGTTCAAGCCCGCCCGCGACGGCGTGGCCGCTGACCGCCGCGATCACCGGTTTAGACAACACCATCCTGGTGGGCCCCATCGGAGCCGGAGCTGTTCCGATTGGTTGCGTCGGGTTGGCGGCGGGGGTTCCGATGGCCTTGAGATCGGCTCCCGCACAGAAGGTTCCGTGATCACCCCATAACACGGCTACCGACGCCGCATCATCGCGACCGAACTCTTCGAATGCCTCGTACAACGCGATCGCCGTGGGACCGTTGACGGCGTTGCGGGCCTGCGGTCGGTCGATGATCACCGTTGTCACCGGTCCGTTGCGAACCACATTCACACTCATCGTGCCTCCAGTAACTCGTCGTCGCGGCGCGACGCCAGAAGATCGGCGAACTCCGCGTAGGCGGCCCGCAGCCCGTCGGCGGGCCAGTCGACGGGCTGGAGTCCGGCGGGCAGAACCGGGTCGGCCAGTAGGTGCCGGACCATAGCGGCCGCAAGGACGAACCGACCCGGAATGGTGCTGGCGGCACTCATCTGGTCCAACAGTCGATGGCCGGTCTTCGACCACGCGGCCAGATCCCAGAGTTGGTTGGCTAGGTCGTCGGGATTGTCGTCGCGGGTGCGCAGCACCCGCACCCGACCGTCGGCGATAGCCGGCAATTGACCCTCGAGGTTGTCCGGCCGCAACCACATGCCCTCGCGCAGTTCACCGAACCGCTGATCCATCAAGGCCGTTCGCAGCGCGGCCCGGGTTCGAGCCTCGGTGCCGACCGCCGTGATGACCACGGTGATCCAGTCGCCGTTCCAATCCCGGGTGGCCGGATTGAGCGCGTCGTCCTGGCGACGCTGGCGCGCGAGCAATCGATCGGAGAGCCGGTACCCGTCATCGGAACGAACCAGATCCCCACCGCCGACCATCCGGGTGAGCGCAACCCGCAACGTTGGCTCCCGGATGCCGAAATCGGAGGTCAGCCGCAGCAGCTCGGCCGCAGTCGACCATGCGGGATGCGCGCCGAGGAGCACCGACAGCACGACTGACCGCGCGGTCAGAACCTGACCGGCCGGCTCACCCTTTGACAAGAGCCCGCTCGATGATCGGCGCGAGATCCAATCCGGTCGGCAGGGTGCCGAACGCCCCGCCCCAGTTTCCGGCCATCCGGGTGGCCAGAAACGCTTCGGTGACCGCGGGATGGCCGTGGCGCAGGAGCAGCGAACCCTGCAGGGCAAGGGTGATGTCTTCGGCGACCTTGCGGGCGCGGTATTCGATGCTCGCCTGATCGGCCAGTGCATTGCGCAGCGAATCCACATGGGCGTCGAGTCGGGCATCCTGGCCGGCGGTGCGGGCAAGCTCGTCGAACAGCACCTCGACGCACTCCGGGCGAGTTGCCATGGCCCGCAACGCATCCAGCGCGCTGACATTGCCCGAACCCTCCCAGATGCCCATCAGCGGCGCCTCCCGGTACAGCCGCGGCATTCCCGAGTCCTCGGCATAACCGTTGCCCCCGAGGCATTCCATGGCCTCGCCGGCATGCGGT
>CALQLM010000269.1 GCA_943331415.1 Bifidobacterium breve | reverse complement strand
GAGGGTGACGGGATCGCGTGGCTGATGGCGCGGCGGTAACCGTATTGCCTAGGTGGCCGGCTGTCCGCAGTTGCAGTTCGGTCCGCAGGTGCAGGATTCGCACGTGCAATTCGGATTCTCACACCCCGCGGTCTGACCGCAACTGCAGTCGGGTCCGCAGGTACAGGGATCGCACGTGCATTTCGGGTTTGTGCATTGTGGTGCGCTCATGGGACACAGTCTAGCCGCGCGAATCGTCGGCCCGGTTCGTCGGCGGATCGGTGAAGTACTCCAGCAGATACCTGCTCTCCGCGATATCGCCGATCGTTCGACGTGCCTTCCGTCGGGTGATGATGATGCCCACCACGGCGACCGCCCAGACCAGGTATTGCACGCACCAGGCCAGGCGGAATGATTCGAAGGAATAACCGCCGGCGGCTTCGATGATGAGGCCCATCGTCTGCATCACCACCAGTGCGGCCAGGAAGCCCCCGACATTGACCGCACCCTGTGCGGTGCCGAGGGTGGCGCCCGGGTTGAACGTGCGAGCGATATCGAAACCCACCATCGACCCTGGCCCGCCCGATGAGATCATCGTGACGAGCACCACCAGCAACCAGTAGGGAGCAGGAGTGGGCAGGACCAGTACTGCTGTCCAAGCCAGTGCATTGCCGGCGATGATGACGAGTACCAATCTTGACCGCCGATGTGGATGGCTGCCGGTGATGATGCCGATGAGTACCCCGGACACGATTGCAGCGACTACCGAGATGGTCAGCAGCGTGCCGGCACCGGCGCGGGAGACATTCTGCGCCACCGTGAGATACGGGACTCCCCACATGAGTGCGAACACCGTGATGGAGAAGGGCGTTCCCATATGGCTGAAGAAACCCAACCGGGTGCCGGGGCGCATCCATACCGTCTTGATGCTCTTCAGCGTCGTACGCAGATCGGTCACCGGATCTTCGATGACCACTCCGTGCGGGGCATTCCTGACCAGCAGCACGGTGAGCATCAGCGACAGCGCACCCAGTCCGGCAGCCGCCGTGAAGGCGACTGTCCATCCGGGACCGGCTAGCAGACCCAGGAATGGCACTGCCGTGAGGACCTGTCCGAACTGCCCGGACAGTCCGGTCAGTTGACTGACGAGTGGTATCTGACGAGGCGGGAACCAGTGCGGAACGAGGCGCAGCACCGAAATAAAGGTGAACGCGTCGCCGAGGCCGACCACTGCACGCGCGGTGATCGCCACCGGAAGCGACTCGGTGAGCGCCAGCGTCATCTGCCCGGCGATCATCAGGCATCCTCCGGTGAGGATCATGGCCCGCGACCCGAAGCGATCCAGTAGCGCCCCGGCAGGGATCTGGGCGGCGGCATACACCGTGAGCTGAAGCACGACGAACGTCGACAGCACCGCCGGCCTGGCGGCAAAACGCTGGGCCGCCTCCAGTCCGGCCACCCCGAAAGTGGTTCGATTCAGAACGGCCACGGTGTAGGCCAGTAGTCCGGCCGACCAGACGATCCAGGCCCGCAGTGCGCTCACCCCTTGATCGGTCGTTCGGGAACTGTGTTGGCTTGATTGTCGACCAGCGACCTGGTCAACGTCGATCCGCCCCGGGGTCCGCAGGCGACGGACAGCCATTTTCGCCTAATGGAGCCACCGCGCGGTGCAACAATCCGGGCATGAGCGAGGACGGGGACGTTGTTGACCCTCCGATGGAGGGGCTGCGGTCGAAGGGTTTGAAAAAGGGGTCGGTTTCGCTGATCGGGGCGGTGGCGATCGGCCTTGCGGCCACGGCTCCGGCCTATTCGCTGACCGGCGCACTGGGCCACGGGGCTGATGCAGCCGGCTATCAGATGCCGGTGGTCTTCATTCTCGCGGTGATTCCGATGTACTTCATCGCCCTGGCCTACAAGCACCTCACCGATGCTGCCCCGGACGCGGGGACGGTGTTCACCTGGGGATCGAAGGCGATCCTCCCGCACATCGGCTGGATCGGCGGATTCGCACTGATGCTGTCCAGCATTCTCGCCGGGGTCGGCGCCGCCGGGATCACGGTGAGCGCCGCGACGGTGGCGTTCGGTATCGACGATCCGCCGGGATGGCTGAAGCTGATGATCGCGGCAGGTTTCATCTTTGTCACCACCTGGCTGGTGGCACGAGGCGCGGAGGAGTCTTCCCGCACCACCATCATCCTGACCGTCATCCAGTACGGCGGGTTGCTGGTGTTCGCCGTGATCCTTGTCCTGAGCATCGTTCGTCAAGATCGCAACCCGACGGCCGAGTCGTTCTCGTGGGAGTGGTTCAACCCGTTCGCCATCACATCGTTTAGCGCACTGCTCGGTGGATTCCTGGTCGCCGTTTTCATCTTCTGGGGCTTCGACGCCTCGCTGTCGATGTCGGAGGAGGTCGAGGGTACGGCCGCGCAGTCGGGTCGAAGTGGTGTCACGGCGATCCTCATCACCGTGATCACCTACGTGGTGTTCAGTGTGGCCGCTCTGGCGTACGCCGGTATCGATGACAACAGTGCCGGAAGCCTGACGAACAAGGCCAATATCGATGATATCTTCTCCGGCCTGGCACGCGATTCAGTCGGCTCGGGCGGAGCCCTGGTCGCCGCGGTGATCGTCGGCCTGTCCGCTTTCTCAGCCACTCTGTCGACCGTGATGTCAACAGTGCGCGGGGTGTTGTCCATGGCCACCTACAAGGCGCTGCCCAGTCGCTTCGCGTCCGTCGATGACGTCCGGCAGACTCCGACCTTCGCGACCTGGTTCATCGGTCTGACGACCCTGGCCATCTACGGCGGTCTGGTCCTGGTGAGCGACAGCATCGTGGAGGACTGCGTGTACAGCGTCGGTATCGCCATCATGACCTACTACTCCGTGGTCGCTGTGTCGTCGGTTCTGTATTTCTGGGACACCGCCTTTGAGCACTGGCGCTCCGCTCTGGAACAGGTGATCCTGCCGGCCATCGGCGCACTGGTGCTCATCCCGGTCGGCTTATTCCAGGCGTATCAGATGGCCAACCCGGAATTCGGCTCGAGTGGATCGTTGGCCGGTATCGGCATGGTGTTCGTCATCGGCGTGCTCAGCCTGGCGTTCGGCGTTCTGCTGATGATCGTCTGGAACCTGAAGTCCCCGGCCTTCTTCCGAGGCGAGACACTCGCGCGCGAGCGCACTCACCGACCCGGAAAGACGTGAGCGTCTTTACAGGAAGCGCACTGTTGCGGACCTGATGTCGTAGTGGGCGCCCACGATCTTGAAGTCACCGGACTGCTCGGCGCCCCGGAGCAGCTTGCTGTCTTTGCGGATGCGGTCTTTGACCGCACCCACGTTGCGCACGATGGCGTCCTCGAGGCTGGTGGCGCCGGCGATGCCGGGCTTGATGACGTCGATGATCGACTGGATATTGGCACCGGGTTGGGAGTTCTTGTACGCGGTGTTGACCGCTCCACAATCCGAATGGCCAAGCACCACCAACACTTTGGACTTCAGCACCGCCTGGCCATACTCGAGGCTGCCCAGGTTGGTGGGCGAGACGGCGATATTGCCAGCCTCGCGAACGACGAAGATATCGCCCACGAACTGGTCGAAGATGATTTCCGGTGCGAGTCGGCTGTCAGCGCAACCGAGAATGGTGGCGAACGGTTCCTGCTTGTGATCAATTCCGGTGCTCCACAAAAGGTCGATATCGGCCGTTTCGCGAACTTGTGGCGTAGCGGCCGCAAACCGTG
>CALQLM010000268.1 GCA_943331415.1 Bifidobacterium breve | reverse complement strand
TGCGCACCGGCCTCCTTGAGGAACCGCGTTGCGGTGGCCAAGGCCTGAGCGGGGCCGCCTTCGTAGCTACCGAATGGCAGGTCCGCCACAACCAGAGCGTGCTCGGCGCCCCGGACCACGCCGCGCACGAGTGGAATCATCTCGTCCACGGTTACCGGAACCGTGGTGTCGTAGCCGTAGACGACGTTGGCCGCGGAATCACCGACCAGAAGAACCGGGATGCCGACCTCGTCGAAAAGTCGGGCGGTGGAGTAGTCGTAAGCGGTCAGCATCGCCCACTTGTGCCCCTCGGTCTTCATTCGCTGAAGGTGATGGGTGCGGATCTTCGTACGAGGTTCGGTGTGGTTGGTGATAGTCCCGCCGTAGAGCGTGTGCTCTGACATGGTTGTCCCCAGTGTTCGTCGGATCGATCCTCGTGGCCTGTGCCAGGTCCCCGGGTTCGTGTGACCCCTTAAGTGTGCCACCGGCGCGGCATTCTGGGAATCAGTGCGGGAGTGCATTTGCTCACAGCGCAAGATCGGAATTCAGCGGGCGAATTGAGGGTTTGCGGGTTCGGGCTCGCGCCCCGAAAGCCGGGCCTACCATCGCTGAATGCAGCATCTGCAGCGGCTCAGCGGGCTCGATGCCAGCTTCCTCTACCTCGAAACCCCGACCCAGCCACTGCACGTGTGTTCGGTGCTGGAACTGGACGCGTCAACTATCCCCGGCGGCTACAGTTTCGAACGTTTGCGCGAGCAATTGGCTCTGCGGATCACGGCCATCCCGACTTTCCGGGAGAAGCTGGCCAACAGTTTTCTGAACCTCGACCATCCGGTGTGGGTCGAGGACGAACACTTCGACATCGAGCGCCACGTGCACCGTATCGGGCTTCCCGCCCCCGGAGGGAGGGCGGAGCTTGCCGAAGTCTGTGGCCATCTTGCGGCCCTGCCGCTGGATCGCCGCCACCCGCTGTGGGAGATGTGGGCCATCGAGGGACTTGGCGGCACCGACGCCCGTCACGGCGGTCGGCTCGCGGTGATCACAAAGGTCCACCACGCTGCCGTCGACGGTGTCACTGGCGCCAACCTGATGTCGCAGCTGTGTTCGGTCGAGCCTGATGCGCCGGCGCCGGAGCCGGTGGCGGCCAGCGCCGATGTGAATCCGATCAGGATCGCGCTCGGCGGGCTGGGCAGGTTCGCCACGCGGCCTATCACGCTGGCCACGAAGGTCCTGCCGGAGACCGTGTCGACGGTGGTCGAGACCGTTCGCCGGGTCGCCGGCGGGCGGGCGATGGCATCGCCCTTCGCCGCCCCGCATACCCCGTTCAACTCCCGGATCACCGCTCACCGAAATATCGCCTTCGCCCAACTCGACTTCGATGACATCAAAACGGTCAAGAACCACTTCGATGTGAAGGTCAACGATGTGGTGATGGCGCTGGTGTCCGGCGTGCTGCGACAGTTCATGCTCGATCGGGGGGAGTTACCGGAGGCCAGCTTGGTGGCCATGGTGCCGGTCTCGGTGCACGATCGCTCCGATCGGCCGGGCCGCAACCAGGTTTCCGGCATGTTCTCCAGCCTTGAGACTCAGATCGCGGATGCAGGCGAGCGGCTGCGGGCGATCGCGAAGGACAATGCGGTCGCCAAGGAACACAGCGCGGCGATCGGCGCCACGCTGCTTCAGGACTGGAGCCAGTTCGCCGGGCCGGCCGTCTTCGGTGTGGCGATGCGGGTGTACGCCCGCAGTCGGCTGACTGAGGCGCGGCCCGTGCACAACCTGGTGGTGTCCAACGTGCCGGGACCGCAGATTCCGCTGTATTTCCTGGGCGCCCAGGTGGACGCGATGTACCCGTTGGGGCCGATCTTCCACGGCTCGGGTCTGAACATCACCGTCATGTCGCTCAACGGAAAGCTCAATGTGGGACTTATCTCCTGTCCGGAGTTGCTGCCGGACTTGGCGACGATGGCCGACGGCTTCGCCTCCGGGATGAAAGAGCTGCTGAAGGCCGCTGGGTCGCGGCGGCGTTGATCCGCGACTGACTCGCCGCGCGGTCGGACTACCAGTGGTTTCTGGTGAACGTGGCAGCATGTTGGCCATGAGGCTGTACCAACAACCCCGTGCCGTGCGTGCCGCACTGGTGCTTCCCGCTCTTGCCGCGCTGCTCTCGTCGAGCGGCTGCAGCACCGTGGTGTCCGGCACTGCGGTGCTGTCCGCCCCGCAGGTGGGCCAGCCCGTGCAGTGGGGACCATGCCGGTTGGCAGGCGGCGGCAGCGGCGAGGCACTGCCTATCCCGGCGGGGGCGCAGTGCGGCGAAGTCGCCGTTCCGGTCGACTACAGCAAGCCCGACGGCGACGCCGCCACCCTGGCGTTGGTCCGGTTCCCGGCCACCGGCGACAAGATCGGGTCGCTGATCATCAACCCCGGCGGACCGGGGGAGTCCGGGATCGAAGCCGCGGCCAGTCTCGTCGAGGGCTTGCCGACCGAGGTGCGCCGGAGTTTCGACCTGGTGGGCTTCGACCCCCGCGGGGTCGGCGCGTCCACTCCGGCCGTCTGGTGTAACTCCGATGCGGACAACGATCGGTTGCGGGCCGATCCGCAGGTGGACTACAGCCCCGAAGGCGTCCAGCGGATCGAGAATGAGACCAAGGCCTTCATCCAGCGCTGCATCGACAAAATGGGCCCCGAGTTCCTGGCCAATGTCGGCACCCAGAGTGTGGCCAAGGACCTCGACGCGCTTCGTGCCGCAGTCGGCGATGACAAGTTGAACTATCTCGGCTACTCCTACGGGACCCGGATCGGCGCGGCCTATGCCGAGGCGTTCCCGGACAAAGTGCGAGCGATGATCCTCGACGGTGCCGTTGATCCCAACGCCGATCCGATCCAGGCCGATATCGATCAGGCCGAGGCATTCCAGAAAGCGTTCAACGACTACGCCGCGGACTGCGCCAATGACCCTGACTGCCCGTTGGGCGTCGATCCCGACAAGGCTGTCGAGGTTTACAAGAGCTTGGTGGATCCATTGGTGGAGAGCCCGATGCCGACGCGTGATCCGCGCGGACTGTCCTACGGCGATGCGCTCGTCGGCACCATCATGGCGCTGTATTCGCCGAATCTCTGGCGGCACCTGACCCGCGGTCTGACCGAGATGACCGAAGGTCGGGGTGACACCATGCTGGCACTGTCCGATATGTACATGCGCCGCGATGCCCAGGGACGCTATTCCAACGCCACCGACGCCCGCGTCGCGGTCAATTGTGTGGATCAGCCACCAATCACCGACAGCGCCAAGGTGATTGAAGAGGATCGCCGGATCCGTGAAGTCGCTCCGTTCATGACATACGGCGAGTTCACCGGCCATGCCCCGATGAGTGCCTGTGCGTTCTGGCCGGTGCCGCCGACGAGCACTCCGCATAGTGTGACGGCACCCGGACTGCCCCCGGTATTGGTGGTTTCCACCACCGGTGATCCGGCAACGCCGTATCAGGCGGGTGTGGATCTCGCCAAGCAACTCGGTGGGGCGTTGTTGACGTTCAACGGCACTCAGCACACGGTGGTTTTCCAGGGCAATGCCTGTGTCGACGACTACTCGGCTGCCTACCTGGTGGATCTGACACTACCTGCGCCGGGTGCCGCCTGCTGAACCGCTGCTCTTCTGATACCGAGGTGTGACCGTTCGGCGCCGCTTCGGCGTCATGAGGCGTGTCACGATGGCGGTCATGAGACGTACGGGTCGGA
>CALQLM010000267.1 GCA_943331415.1 Bifidobacterium breve | reverse complement strand
GGCGGATTCTCGCCCGGGGGGCACAATGGCGCGTTTTGGAGTGCGCAGTTGCCCGGCGAGATCGGCTGGATGGCACCGCTGCTCAGCGCCTGAGATCGTCAGACGATATTCAACTCATCGAGGAAGACAGCGGCGTAGTCCCGGTCGCCGGCAATATCGATGTCCCGATCCCGCCAGTCGGCTCGGCGGTGACCGCTCACACCGTGATCCGGCCCTGCTCGGCGGCCAGTCCGATATCGGTGCGGAAATGGCTGCCCGGCAACCGAACCGACGACAACACCCGATACGCGTCGGCTCGGGCGGCGGCGAGGTCGGCTCCGGTGCCGACGACCGACAGCACCCGCCCGCCAGAGGAGACGATCGCTCCGTCGTCACGGCGCGCTGTCCCGGCATGAAGTACCCCGTCAGTGTCTGCGCCGGTGATGACGTCACCGAAACGGGGACGGCCCGGGTAGTTCTCGGCAGCCAGCACGACGGTCACCGCGTAGCCCTCATCCCACTGCAGCGGTGCGACGTCGGCCAGAGTTCCGACTGCAGTCGCGTACAGCACCGCGCCCAGCGGCGACGTCAGTAGAGCCAGTACAGCCTGGGTCTCGGGATCACCGAAACGACAGTTGAACTCCACCACGGCCGGGCCGTCAGAGGTGATCGCCAGACCCGCGTACAGCAGGCCCGAGAACGGGCATCCGCGCCGGACCATTTCGGCGGCGACGGGTTCGACCACGTTGTGGACGATCGCCGACTCGACCGATTCCGGCAGCCAGGGTAACGGGGCATAGGCGCCCATACCACCGGTGTTGGGTCCGGTGTCGCCGTCGGCGACCCGCTTGAAATCCTGAGCCGCGACCAGCGGAACAACAGTCGCACCGTCCACCAAACAGAACAGTGACACTTCCGGGCCGTCGAGGAAGGACTCCAGCAGCACCGGATGGCCGGAATCGAGCAGGGTGGCGGCATGCGCGCGGGCCTCAGCGCGGTCGGCGGTGACCACCACACCCTTGCCGGCTGCCAGCCCGTCGTCTTTGACCACCCAGGCAGGCTGACCGGCGGCAGGGCCGAACCGGTCCAGGGCAGCGTCGAGATGGGCCGGACTGTCGACAGTCTCGCTGGCCGCCGTGCGCACGCCTGTTGCAGCCATCACATCCTTGGCGAAGGCCTTCGAACCCTCGATGCGGGCCGCGTCCTTGGACGGACCGAAACAGGCAATACCGGCCGCGCGAACCGCGTCGGCCACGCCGAGTGCCAGCGGCACCTCCGGGCCGATCACCACCAGGTCGACGCGCAGCCGGGTAGCCAGCGCGGTGACCTCGTCAGCTGAGGTGACGTCGACATCGTACTGTTCAGCCACCGCGGCGGTGCCGGCATTGCCGGGCGCGACCGCGAGGTAATCGACCCCCGGGTCTTTACGCAACCCGAGCAACAGGGCGTGTTCGCGGGCACCGGATCCGATTACGAGGACGCGCACAGGCTCACCCTAATCGGATGTGGTGTCGGGCGACGGCGTCGGGGCGGATGGCATCGTCGGTCAATGTCCGCCGGTACGACACCTCATCGCGGTCAGGACACTTAACTCATCTCTGAGAAACAACCCGCCGGTGCCCTCAGCCGTCGGAGGACGACTTCTCACCACTGTGCATCTTCAGGGCATCACCGGCACTGGCCTTCTTGTCATCGGCCCGTCCGGCGGCGGCGGCATTGCGCCGTTTGGCGGCGACTCGTTCAACCACACCGTTGAATCCCGAACCAAGCGGAAATCCCACGTAATGGGTGATGAACAACGCCATCTCCCGCAACTCGTCCGAGGTCATCTCGCCGTTCTCCAGGGCCGCATTGACCTGGATCTCAGCGAGGTCAGGCAACCCGAGTGCGGTCACCACCGAGAGGGTGATCAGCCGCTTGTCCCGCATGGAGAGTCCGGGGCGACTCCAGATATCGCCGAAGAGGTGGTCGACGGTCAGGGCGAAGAAATCACCCGGCATATCGGACATCTCCCAGGCGTAGACCTCGTTCATCTTCGCCAGGCCCTTGCGGCGGAGTTCATCCATTGCTCACTCCTTCTCGGTTGGAGCTGATTTCGCGTGCGGTACACCCAGCCCGGCGGCCAAGTCCCGCAACGCCCGTTCGGCGAGCGGCAGGTCGACGTTGACCGACTCCCCCAGTGCGAGAGCCAGGCTCAAGTCTTTCTCACCCAGCCCGCGAGTGTGGGTGAAAGTGTCGTAAAGCCAATGGCCGGGTTCGAGTTCGCGGGTGTTCTCACGAACCATGATCGCCCCCGGACCACCGGTCAGAGCATCGGTATGTCGGACCACTCTGCCGAGCGCCTGCAAATCCAGTCCGGCGGCCTCGGCCAGTTTCATCGCTTCACAGGCGGAGGCGAACGAGGTGAAGGTCAGCATGTTGCGCGCCAGTTTCATCCGAGTTCCCGCGCCCGGCTCACCGGCGTGGATCACCAGCGACGCCCACTGTTTGAACACCGGTTTGACGCGCTCGTAGACCTCACGGGGAGCGCCGACCATCGTCGCCAACTCGCCGTTGGAGGCCGCACCCGCTCCACCGCTGACGGGGGCGTCGATCACGTGAATACCCTGCGGAGCGAGATCGCGGGCGAGTTCAGCAGCGGTGGTGTCGCCGATGGTTGAGTGGATTGCGATCACCGTATCCGGTGCGGCGTGGCGGGCCAGATCGGCCACGACTTCGCGAACTTGGGCATCATTGAGCACGGTGATGCTGATGAGATCGGCGGCGGCGACATCGGCGACGCTGCCTGCCGTGCCCGCCCCGGCGTCGGCGAAAGGAACCATCACCTCGTCGCGGACATCGAATACCGTGAGACCGCCCGGCCAGCCGGCCAGCCGCATGGCCATCGGCGCACCCATACTGCCCAGACCGATATAGCCGAGCCTCGGTTCCGTCCGCGAATCAGTCATAGCCGAACTCCTCCTACGACCGGATGATCTGGCCGCCGTCAACGTTGAAGATCTGCCCGGTGATCCAGCTGGCCTGATCGGACAACAGGAACAAACACATACCGACCAGATCCTCAGGCTGACCCATTCGGCTCAGCGGGATGTTCTTGACGATATCGGCCACCATCTCCTGCGGCGTGGTGGTCCGGTTGGCCTCGGTGTCGATTGGACCCGGAGCGATGGCGTTGATCCGGATGTTCATCCCACCGAGCTCTCGCGAAAGCTGTTGGGTCAGGCCGTTGATGCCGACCTTGGCCAGCCCGTAGTAGTTGGCGTACAGCCATGCGGCGGTCGAGGACTGGTTGACGATCGCCCCGCCCCCGCGCTTGGCCATCTTCCGATAGACCGCCCGGGTGCAGGCCAGTGCGCCGTCGAGGTTCACACTCATGAACTTCTTGTAGTAGTCCCAGTCAACTGTGACCAGGAAGTCCAGCTTCATGCCCCCGAAGATCGCGGCGTTGTTGACCAGGAAGTCGATCCCGCCGAACTCAGCGAGGGTGCGATCGGCCATCGCCTTGGCCGAATCCGGATCGGAGACGTCGACCGGCACGGCGATCGCGGTGCCACCGGCTGCAACGATTCCGGCCGCCACTCGATCAGCGCCCTCGGTGTTGATATCAGCGACCACCACTGCCGCGCCTTCCCGGGCGAGAGCCTCGGCATAGGCCTGCCCGATACCACCGCCAGACCCGGTGACGATCGCGACCTTCTCCTCGAACTGTCCCATGCTTCCTCCTCGAATGCCGGAATCAGACTGCCGT
>CALQLM010000266.1 GCA_943331415.1 Bifidobacterium breve | reverse complement strand
CGAAGGCATTCCCGGTGGTCTGCGAACAACTCAAGAAGTCCGGTCTGGCCGACTCCCACGGCGGCCAGTGGAGCAGGGTGGTGATCGAGAAGCCGTTCGGCCACGATCTGCAGAGCGCCATCGAACTCAACAAAGTCGTCAACAGCGTGTTTCCCGAGGAATCGGTATTCCGGATCGATCACTACCTGGGTAAAGAGACGGTCCAGAACATCCTGGCGCTGCGCTTCGCCAACGCACTCTACGAGCCGATCTGGAACAGCCACTACGTCGACAGCGTGCAGATCACCATGGCCGAGGATATTGGCCTCGGCGGGCGAGCCGGCTACTACGACGGTATCGGCGCCGCCCGCGATGTGATCCAGAACCACCTGCTGCAACTGCTCGCTCTTACAGCGATGGAAGAGCCGGTGAGTTTCCAACCCGAGGAGGTCAAGGCCGAGAAGGTCAAGGTGCTGTCCGCCACCCGACTGGCCGGTCCGCTGGATCTGACCACCTCGCGCGGCCAGTACACCGCGGGTTGGCAGGGCGGCGAGAAAGTGGTCGGCCTGCTCGACGAAGAGGGCTTCTCCAAGACCTCCACCACGGAGACCTTCGCAGCGATTGAACTCGAAGTGGATACCCGCCGCTGGGCGGGAGTGCCGTTCTACCTGCGAACCGGAAAGCGACTCGGCCGCAGGGTCACCGAGATCGCGTTGATGTTCAAGCGGGCACCGCATCTTCCCTTCGATGCCACGATGACTGAGGAACTCGGCCAGAACGCCCTGGTGTTCCGCGTTCAGCCTGACGAGGGCATCACGCTGAGGTTCGGCTCCAAGGTTCCGGGCAGCACCATGGAGGTACGCGATGTCAACATGGACTTCTCCTACGGGTCGGCATTCGCTGAGGATTCCCCGGAGGCCTACGAGCGACTGATCCTCGATGTCCTGCTCGGGGAACCGTCACTGTTCCCGGTGAATGCAGAGGTCGAATTATCCTGGGAGATATTGGATCCCGCACTGGAGTACTGGGCGAAACACGGCAAGCCTGATCCCTACGAGTCTGGAACCTGGGGACCGGACTCGGCATTCGAGATGCTCGAACGGTCGGGCCGGGACTGGCGGCGGCCATGACCGCCGGAAGGGGCGCAGCACGATGATCGTCGAGATGCCCGACACCACGACCAATGACATCAACAAGCGGATCACGTCACTGCGCGAAGAAGGCGGCGCCATCACCCTCGGGCGCGTTCTGACCCTGGTGGTGGCTCCCGATACCGAGAGTCTCGTCGAGGACTCCATCGACGCCGCCACCTCGGCGAGCCGAGAGCACCCCTGCCGGATCATCGTGGTGGTTCCCGCTGACCGACTGGCATCCGAACCGCGCCTGGACGGCCAACTTCGCGTGGGTGGCGATGCGGGCGCCGGCGAGGTGGTGGTCTTGCGAACCTCCGGACCACTGGCATCGCACGCCGCCAGTGTCGTGCTGCCATTCCTACTACCCGACACCCCGGTTGTGGCGTGGTGGCCGGGCTCCAGTCCTGAGGTCCCTTCTCAGGATCCGTTGGGCCGCTTGGCAATTCGTCGGATCACTGACGCCACCGCGGCACCTGATCCGCTCGCCGCACTTCACAGCCGGTTGCAGGGCTATGCCCAGGGCGACACTGATCTGGCCTGGAGCCGAATCACCTATTGGCGCGCGTTGCTGGCATCGGCGCTGGACCAACCGCCGTATGAGTCCGTCACCTCCGCGGTGGTATCCGGACTCCGGGACGAGCCTGCCCTCGACATCCTGGCCGGATGGCTTGCCAGCCGTATCGACGGTGCGGTTCGGCGCGAGATCGGCGAACTCAAGGTGGAACTTGTACAGCCCAGCCAAACAATCACCCTGGCTCGACCGCAGGACGGTGCGACCGCGACACTGAGCCGTACCGGCCGTCCGATCGCGAAACTTCCGCTACCGCGACGCGAGACTCGCGAGTGTCTGGCCGAGGACCTGCGCCGACTCGACGCCGATGAGATCTACCATCAGGCCCTGGCCGGTATTGAGAAGGTTCAGTACCCGGCCGGCGGGAACGGCTGACCGTGGGCGTAGCCGTCGAGACCTATCCCGACGCCGCTGAATTGGTGACCGCAGTGGGTGACCGCCTCGTGACGGAGATCTCGGCTGCTATCGCGGCGCGAGGTCAGGCGTTGATCGTGTTGACCGGCGGAGGCACCGGCATCGCTCTGCTCAAACACCTCGGTTCTCACCCCGTCGATTGGGCACGAGTCCACTTGTTCTGGGGTGACGATCGCTACGTGGCGCACGACGATGACGAACGCAACGAGAAACAGGCCCGCGAGGCACTTCTGGACCACATCGACATCCCGGCCGGCAATATCCATCCGATGCCGCCGAGCGATGCAGGATTCGGCGCCGACCTCGATGCCGCCGCGCGTGCCTATGAAGACGTTCTCGTTGCGAACGCCGAACCCGGTCAGCCAACACCGGTCTTCGATGTGCACCTGCTCGGTATGGGCGGGGAGGGCCATATCAATTCGTTGTTCCCGCACACTCCCGCTGTCAAAGAGAAGCACCGGATGGCCATGGGCGTGGCCGACTCGCCCAAGCCGCCCCCCCGCCGCATCACACTGACCCTGCCGGCCATCCGCCGATCCCGACAGGTGTGGCTGGTGGTGTCCGGTGATGCGAAGGCCGACGCGGTGGCCGCAGCCGTCAACGGTGCCGATCCGTTGGATGTGCCTGCTGCCGGCGCGGTGGGCCTTGAGACGACGCTGTGGCTGCTCGACGAGGCTGCGGCGCGCGGGCTGAACAGCGGGAATAGCTGAAATCAGTCGACACCGGACGCCTGAGTAAGCTCAACGCATAGCGGAGAAGCACTGCCGCACCTCGGCGGCGTGCCACCGCAGTTTGTCTTCGATGGAATTGAGAAGAGATTTTGAGCGATTTACAGCAGTCATACAAAGATGTTCAGGCCCACTATGACCTTTCCGACGATTTCTTCAGCTTGTTCCTCGATCCGACCCTCACCTACACCTGCGCTTACTTCGCCGAGGACAACTACGACCTCGAACAAGCTCAAATGGCGAAGATCGATCTCGTATTGGGCAAGTTGAACCTCAAGCCCGGTATGACGGTCTTGGACGTCGGCTGCGGGTGGGGGTCTGCCCTGGCCCGCGCGGTAGAGAAATACGACGTCAATGTCATCGGGCTGACCATCAGCAAGAATCAGTACGAACATGTCAGCACGCTCTTCGCCGGTCTGCCCGGCGACCGCACCAAAGAAGTCCGATTCCAGGCCTGGCAGGAGTTCGACGGAAAAATTGACCGGGTGTTCATGATCGGTTCGTTCGAACACTTCGGTTTCGAGACCTATCCGGAGTTCTTCCGGAAGATGTATGCCGCGCTGCCCGCGGACGGGCGGATGCTGCTGCACACGATCGTCGCGCACGATATCGACTTCTACCGGGACAATGGAATCGCTCTCACCATCAGCGATCTGAAGTTCATCCTCTTCATGGCCAAGACGATTTTCCCGGGCTGCCGTCTGCCTTCACCGGAGATCATCAAGGCACGAAGCTCAGAGGCGGGATTCACGATCGAGCGCATCCAGGAGTTGGGCCAGCACTACGCCCGCACCCTGGACATGTGGCACGAGAATTTGGTTGGCAGTCGCGACGAAGCCATCCGGATTTCCGGGCAGCAGGCCTACGACGATTACGACAAATACATGATTGGCTGTGCCGATG
>CALQLM010000265.1 GCA_943331415.1 Bifidobacterium breve | reverse complement strand
GTCTTACTTCTGAGTGACCTTCTTGGCCGGGGACTTCTTGGCAACCTTCTTGGCCGGAGCCTTCTTGGCAGCAGCCTTGGCCGGGGCCTTCTTGGCGGCGGCCTTCTTAGCCGGAGCCTTCTTGGCCGGGGCCTTCTTGGTCGGGGCCTTCGCCGGCGCGGTACCCGTACCCGCGGCCGCCTTGCTGCCCTGAGCACGGCGTGAACGCGAGGACTGCCCAGCACGCTGATCGCGCGGCGGACGGCTCTCCACAATCACGGTGATGTGGCTGGTGCGCTTGCGGATCCGGAACGCGCGGCCCTGTGCACGCGGCCGGATGCGCTTGGCGGTCGGACCCTCGTCGGCGTAGACGGTGGCCACAACCAGGCTGCGCGGATCCAGACCGTTATTGTTCTGCGCGTTGGCTGCGGCGCTGGCGATCGCCTTAGCGACCGGCTCGCTGGCCGATTGCGGGGCCCAGCGCAGAATGTCGAGGGCCTCTTCAACGGACTTGCCGCGAACCAGGTTGATCACCCGGCGGGCCTTGCTCGCCGAGATGCCCACGTATTTCGCCACCGCGGTGGCCGAAGGGTATTCAGTCGTCGTTGTCGCCATTATCGCCGCTTCGCCTTCCGGTCATCCTTGATGTGACCCTTGAACGTCCGCGTGGGCGCGAACTCGCCCAGCTTGTGGCCGACCATCGCCTCGGTGACGAACACCGGCACGTGCTTGCGGCCGTCGTGGACGGCGAAGGTGTGACCGATGAAGTCCGGGATGATGGTCGAACGACGCGACCAGGTCTTGATGACCTGCTTGGTGTTCTTGTCGTTCTGAACATCGACCTTCTTGAGCAGATGGTCGTCGACGAACGGACCCTTTTTCAGGCTGCGTGGCATCTTTTACTCCCGCCTAGCGCTTGTTCTTGCCGGTGCGCCGGCGTCGGACGATGAGCTTGTCGCTCGGCTTATTCCGTTTACGCGTGCGGCCCTCGGGCTTGCCCCACGGGCTCACCGGGTGACGGCCACCGGAGGTCTTACCCTCGCCACCACCGTGCGGGTGATCGACCGGGTTCATCACGACACCACGAACGGTCGGGCGCTTGCCCTTCCATCGCATCCGGCCTGCTTTGCCCCAGTTGATATTGGCCTGCTCGGCATTGCCGACCTCTCCCACACTGGCGCGGCAGCGCACATCGACCCGGCGAATTTCGCCGGACGGCATGCGCAGCGACGCGTAAGCGCCTTCCTTACCGAGCAACTGGATGCTGGCGCCGGCTGAGCGGGCCAGCTTGGCTCCGCCGCCGGGACGCAACTCGACGGCGTGAATCACGGTGCCGGACGGGATATTGCGCAACGGAAGGTTGTTGCCGGGCTTGATGTCGGCATTGGGACCCGACTCCACGATCGCGCCTTGGACGAGACCCTGGGGCGCAATGATGTAGCGCTTCTCGCCGTCCAAGTAGTGCAGCAGCGCGATATTGGCGGTGCGGTTGGGGTCGTACTCGATATGAGCGACCTTGGCGTTGACGCCGTCCTTGTCGTGGCGACGGAAGTCGATCACGCGGTAGGCGCGCTTGTGCCCGCCACCCTTGTGGCGGGTCGTGATTCGGCCGTGCGCGTTACGACCGCCGGTGCTGTGCAACGGACGGATCAGCGACTTCTCCGGAGTCGAGCGGGTGATTTCCGCGAAATCGGAGACGCTGGCACCGCGGCGACCGGGGGTCGTCGGCTTGTACTTGCGAATTCCCATATCTGTTTCCTAAAGCTTTCCGCCGGCCTAGGCCGGTGCTCCGAAGATGTCGATCGGCTTGCTTCCAGCGGCCAGGGTCACGATGGCGCGCTTGGTGTCCTTGCGCTTGCCGTAACCGGTCCGGGTGCGCTTGCGCTTGCCCTGCCGGTTCGCGGTGTTCACCGAGTCGACCTTGACCGAGAAAATCTTCTCGATCGCGATCTTGATCTGGGTCTTGTTCGAGTCCGGGTGGACGATAAACGTGTAGACGTTGTTCTCGATCAATCCGTAGGACTTCTCCGAGATGACCGGGGCCAGGATGATGTCGCGGGGGTCAGTCACAGTTGCCATCAGGCTGATACCTCCTCGTTCTTGTCCGCCTCGTTCTTGTCCGCGGTGTGATGCGCGATGTAGGAGTCCAGAGCCTCGACGCTGAACACCAGATCATCGGCGTTGAGCACGTCATAGGTGTTGAGCTGATCCGGTGCGATCACGTGCACACCGGGCAGGTTGCGCGCGCTGAGTGCGCCAACCTCGTCGCTGCGGCCGATGACCAGAAGCACCTTGGGAGTTTTTCCGGGATTACGGTCGGGCAGCAGCGTGCCCAGGAACGTCTTGGCACTCTTGGTCGACGGTGTCTGTCCGGTGACCAGTTCGGTAACCGCGTGGATCCGTTCGTTGCGGGCCCGATCGCTCAGAGCGCCGCGCAGTGCTGCGGCGATCATCTTCTTCGGGGTCCGCTGGCTGTAGTCGCGCGGCTTGGGGCCGTGCACGACACCGCCACCCTTGAACTGCGGTGCGCGGGTCGAACCCTGACGTGCGCGGCCGGTGCCCTTCTGGCGGTACGGCTTCTTGCCGCCGCCGGAAACCTCACCACGACGCTTGGTCGAATGGGTGCCCTGTCGTGCCGCAGCCAACTGCGCGGTCACGACCTGGTGCATGAGTGCGATGTTCGCTTCGGTGTCGAACAGTTCAGCGGGCAGTTCAACGCTGCCGCTCTTCTTGCCGTCCGGGGTGTGGACGTCGATTTTCAGAGCCATTACTTGTCACCTCGATTAGCCCCACCGCGTTTGACGGCGGTGCGGACCATCACCAAGCCGCCGGTGCGACCGGGGATCGCACCCTTGATCAACAACACGCCGTTGGCGGCATCAACCTTGTGCACCACCAGATTCTGCGTGGTGACACGGTCGCTGCCCATCCGGCCCGACATGCGGGTGCCCTTGAAAACGCGGCCGGGTGTGGAACATCCACCGATCGACCCGGGCCGACGATGCACGGCCTGGGCACCGTGCGAGGCGCCCTGACCCTTGAATCCGTGGCGCTTCATGGTGCCGGCGAAGCCCTTGCCCTTGGACGTTCCGGTGACGTCGACGTAGTTGCCGTCGGCAAAGATCTCCGCCGTCAGTTCCTGGCCGATCTCGTATTCCGACGCCGCGGCCTCATCGTCAAGGCGGAGCTCGACAAGATGACGACGCGGGTTGATCCCGGCGGCGGCGTACTGACCGGTGACCGGCTTGTTGACCTTGCGCGGGCTGATCTCGCCGTAGGCGAGTTGCACAGCGCTATAACCATCGCGCTCGGGCGTGCGGATGCGGGTGACCACGTTCGGTCCGGCCTTGACGACCGTGACCGGGACGACGCGGTTGTTCTCGTCGAACACCTGGGTCATACCGAGCTTGGTGCCCAGGATCCCTTTGCGTGTGTGAGCCATTATTTCGCAGACCCCTACTGAATATTCACGTCGACGCTGGCCGGCAGATCGATGCGCATCAGCGCGTCAACCGTCTTCGGCGTCGGGTCGAGGATGTCGATGAGCCGCTTGTGGGTGCGCATCTCGAAGTGCTCCCGAGAGTCCTTGTACTTGTGCGGAGACCGGATCACGCAGTACACGTTCTTCTCCGTCGGCAGCGGCACAGGTCCGACCACGCTGGCGCCGGTACGGGTGACCGTCTCCACGATCTTGCGCGCCGAGGCGTCGATAGCCTCATGGTCGTAGGCCTTGAGCCTGATGCGGATCTTTTGTC
>CALQLM010000264.1 GCA_943331415.1 Bifidobacterium breve | reverse complement strand
TTGAGCGGGCAGTTACTCCAGGCGGTTTCACCGGAGACCTTCACCGCCATTGACACCGCTGACGGCCTTATCGAGACCACCACGCGGACCATGTCCGGTGGCGCATTCGCGGTGCTGATCCTGTCGACCATCGTGCAGATCATCGCGAAAGGCGCGATCGCCTCGGCTGGCTACGGCGGACTGCTCGATATCGCCAACGGCCAACCGGTGTCGGTCGGATCGTTCTTCCGGCCTCGCAATATCGTCGCGGTCATCGTGGCATCGCTGATCGTTGACATCGTGACCATCGTCGGCCTGATCGCCTGCATCCTGCCCGGGTTGGCAGTCCTGATCTTCACCTGGTTCACGACCGTCGCGATCGTCGATCGCAATCTGTCACCGATCGACGGAATCCGGGCGAGTTTCGACATCGTCATGAAGAACTTCGGTTCGGTGCTCCTGGCCGGTCTGACCTTCGTTGGACTCATCCTGGTCGGTGCGCTGTTGTGCGGTGTGGGTCTGCTGGTCACCGCTCCGGTCGCCTACCTGTTCCTGGTGTACACCTACCGCCGTCTCAGCGGCGGGTCGGTGGCTCCGGCGACCGCCTAGTCCGGCACGCCGGTCGGGGAGTTTAGGCTCGACGGCGATGACTGACATACACCGCCGCCTCGGCTTCGCCACCAAGGCGATCCACGCCGGCTACCGCCCGGACCCGGCTACGGGGGCCGTCAATGCCCCGATCTACGCCAGCAGCACGTTCGCCCAGGACGGTGTCGGCGGCCTGCGGGGCGGATTCGAGTACGCCCGTACCGGCAATCCGACCCGCGCGGCACTGGAAGCCGTCCTGGCCGCGGTCGAGGAGGGCCGGTTCGGGCGGGCCTTCAGCGCGGGAATGGCCGCTACCGACTGCGCACTGCGCGCGGTGCTCCGGCCCGGCGACCACATCGTGATCCCCGACGATGCCTACGGCGGCACCTTCCGCCTGATCGACAAGGTGTTTCGGGAGTGGGGTGTTCACCACACCCCGGTGCACCTGCCCGACCTTGCGGCGGTGCGGGCGGCTATCACCGCCAACACCCGGATGATCTGGGTGGAAACGCCGACCAATCCACTGCTGTCGATCGCCGATATCACTGCGATCAGTGAGATCGGGCATGCCGCCGGCGCAACGGTGTTGGTGGACAACACCTTTGCCTCACCCGCGCTCCAGCAGCCGCTTACCCTGGGCGCCGATATCGTGTTGCACTCGACGACGAAATACATCGGAGGCCACTCCGATGTGGTGGGTGGCGCGCTGGTCACCAATAGTGAGGAACTCGACGCGAAGTTCGCGTTCCTACAGAATGGTGCCGGCGCGGTGCCGGGCCCATTCGATGCGTACCTGACGATGCGGGGCCTGAAAACACTCGAGTTGCGCATGCATCGTCACTGCGACAACGCCGCCCAGGTTGCTGCGTTCCTCGCCGGACATCCAGCAGTCAGTCAGGTGCTCTATCCCGGCTTGGCTACACATCCTGGAAATGCCGTGGCCGCGCGTCAGATGCGTGGATTCGGCGGCATGGTGTCGGTTCGCATGCACGGAGGAGCCGATGCTGCGCGCAAACTGTGCTCCCGCACAGAGATTTTCATCTTGGCGGAGTCTCTGGGCGGAGTCGAATCACTGATTGAACATCCCGGCGCCATGACACACGCATCGACAGCCGGTTCACAGCTTGAGGTTCCCGATGATCTGGTGCGGCTGTCGGTGGGCATCGAGGATCCGGTGGATCTTCTCGCCGATCTGCGCGAGGCGCTAGCCTAGCGCCGGAAGCACCAGTGCCGCGGTCAGTGCGAGGTTCACCTCTGCGGTAAGTGAACCGTCGCCCCAACGACTGCTTGCGATGTCGTTGGCCCGGCGCGCTCCTTCATCGTTGACGGCCAATGCCGCGTTGATGCCACCGACTCGGTGCAACAGGCTGATGACCGCTGCCGTCACAGCATCAGGCCGGCCACCGCTCAACGCAGCCAGGACCGCCGCGCGAACGGCATTCACCCGTTCGCGGTTCTTCACGGGCCACGCATAGGTGTTGCGGCGCAACCGATGTGTCGACAGCGTCACCTGATGGATCTGGCCCGTTCGCAGGAGCTGATCGAGGACGTCATCCTCGGCGTGCTTGCGCAACTTGGCGATTGCGGCGACCGGGGAGAGGGGCCCCTGAGCCAGCAGCGCCAACGTCGGCCGCACAGCCGGGTCCAGGGGAGCCGGACCTGCCAGTGCGACCAGTAGTCCTGGTGCGACGGGATCCTCCGGCAGCGCCGGTCGCACCCGGCAGTCATAGGCCAGGTCGAGAATCAATGCGGCGGCCAGCACCCGGGTCAGCGGCAAGCGCTCCAATTGTGGCTGTGCCGAGGGATTGTCGAGCAGCAGTAGCGACAGGTCTTCGGCGATACGCGCCATCAGTTAGGCGTGGTAGGGCTCAGCCTTCAACAGCTTGACCTTCACGGTCTTGCCGCTGGGCACCTTGTACTCACGCACTTCGTCCTTCTTCGCGTTCAGCAGTGCGGAGCCCAGGGGAGAGTTCGGGGAGTAGACCTCGAGCTTGTCGTGGCCGGCACCCTCCTGGCGGGTGGCGATCAGGAACTTCTCCTTCTCGGTACTGCCGTCGGCGTAGGTGAATTCGACCTCGACCACCGAACCGGGCAGTGCCACATCCTTCTGCTTGGGCGCCTCGCCGACCTTGGCGGTGTTGAGTAGCTCCTGCAACTGCCGGATGCGAGCTTCTTCCTGGCCCTGCTGATCGCGCGCAGCGTGATAGCCGCCGTTCTCTCGCAGATCGCCCTCTTCGCGCCGGTCGTTGATCTCGGCGGCGATGATCGGACGGTTGGCGATCAACTGGTCGAGCTCAGCCTTGAGCCGATCGTGGGACTCCTGCGTCAGCCAGACCACCTGGGTATCGGTCATCTCGTCGCGCTCCTCGTTCGTGTGTCCCGCGATGTCTGCGGTGCAGTCCTGTGTCGCTGCCGGGAGGGTGCGGTCGATCCCGCGTGTATTGCTGTCTCAATAGCGGCGAGTCGAATCCCTAAAAATCACGTCCGCGCTAATGCAGCAATACACGGCTCCCAGCAGGAACCGTGTATGCCCAAATTGTAGCACCGGCCGCACGGCCCCCATTTGCAGTTTTGCGCTGCGGGATTTTTTCCGTTCGCTACCTGGCCAGGAGATATCCGGGCACATCAGTGCCGCATCCGTAGATATCGCCCATGAATGACGGTTTGTATGACGTGACGGTTGTGGTGACCTGCACCGTTGGTGTCTGAGCAGGTCCAACGAGGATCTCCCGGCGTCCGGTCTCGGCGCCGTCTTTGGAGCGCGCGCGCACGATGCACACCACAGGTGCGGCCGGATCCTTTCGAGTCACGCTGATCGTGACCGACACCGTCTGGTTGTCCAGCACTTCGTAGGCGCCCATTTTGCCCTCGACCGCATTGCCCTCGAATCGCCGATAGCCGATCACGGCCACGGCCACTCCAACCGCCACAGCCAGCACTGTCAGTGCGATCCGCACCCGTCGCAGACTGGCGGGCGCCATGGGAGCCCGGCCGTAGCGCGATGACACCGGAGGCGCGGCATCGGACGTCTCGGCCATGGAAGCAGTGTGCCCGGCTTCACCGACAGGGATTGCGGGCACCCCCACCGCGGATGGGACACTTGGGGTCGAGAACGATGGTCGTCTGTCGAGGCGGCGACGGAAAACATGTAGAGGAACGATGTGACCG
>CALQLM010000263.1 GCA_943331415.1 Bifidobacterium breve | reverse complement strand
GCCCTGCTGGCGCTGGGCGCCTCGCGGGCGGTGAATGCGTTTCGCAAGAAGCCGATCTCGGACATCTCCCAGCCCGAACAGAAACCGGGCACGTTGCGGGTTGCGCTGACCCGGCGATTTCCGAAACTCATGGATCGCATGGACCCCGATGCCGATCTGAGTACCTCCCAGCGAATCGGCCGCGCCGGGGTGGCCGGCTTCGCGATCTGCGGGCTGCACCCGAAGGTGTTCCCGATCGCGATTGCCGCTGGGCATCAGATCGTTCAGATCACCGATCCGGCAGAGCGCAGTCTGGGCATCGCGGTTTTCGCCGTGATCGCGGTTGTTCCCGCGGTGCTACCTGCCATCATCGAACTGGTGAAACCCGGTGCCGTCACCGGTATCAAACAGGGCTACGAACGCGTCATGAAGGATCATGGCCGCTGGATCACCGCCGTGCTACTGCTGGGTGCCGGAGCATTCGTCGCCCACGATGCGTGGCGTTTGATGCCCGGGCGGTAGCGGACCATACGAAGGAGCGCACGATGCAGGTAGTCCTGGCCGATGAAGTCGAGCCGATCGTCGCGGGGCTTCTCGGCGGTATCTCGACCAGAAGTGGTCCGACTGTTGAGCAGGTGACGGTTCTGGACTCCATCACCCGACATCTGTGGGGCCGGGGCGATATCGACGTACACAATCTGAAGCCGCTGTCGAGTGCCGAAGTCGCAAAGGCCCTTACCAGGCCGCAGGCGCGTCTACGTTTCGCCGAGATCATGATGACGCTCGAACTGTGTCGGCATCCCATCTCGAAAGAACAGGTGGACCGGGCGCAGAAGTACGTCACGGCGTTGGGTATCGATGATGTGGAGATCGAGACAACTCGCACCGCCATCGTCAAGGGTGCTGAGGCGGCCGCGACGGACCTGGAACGTTTCTATCAACAGATCCTGCCGGAGATCTCAGAGATCTCCCTTCGAGATCGTTACCTTCGTCTGGACAAGCCTGACCCGGCTCTTGCCGCCCGGCTCAGAAAGTTACGGGAACTGCCTGAGGAAACGTTGGGCTATCAGTACTTAGAGTTCTACCGCCGCAACAACATTGAGCTTCCCGGGGATGACACCCATCTTCCCGCCCACTACGTCAACCACGATATGAACCACGTCATTACCGGCTACGAGCCGACGGCACCCGGGGAGATCGCCAGATCAGGATTCCTGCTGGCGGCCAGTGACTCGCACCATAACTGGCTCGAGTTTCTGTTAACCCTGTCGATTCACGAATCAGGTGTGCTGAACCACGGTGACATTCGCGCGAAAGTGGCGACGCTGGATCGGGAGGGCGTTCCTGAGTTTCTCGGTGAAGGCCTCGAGCGGGGTGCCAGATGCACGGTGGATCTCAGTCAGGTCGATCATCTCGCCATCGCACATCTACCACTGGAACAGGTACGCGAGAATTTTTCGGTGGTGCCGCTGCGATCCGCGCCCATGTAACCACCCCGTCTCACTGCAGGGCGATGATGGCCAACTGTGTGAGCGCAGCGGCTAACGCGAGGATCAGCAGTACCGTCACCCGCGGGCTGGCATAGATGCGGATGAACGGCTGGGTCGGGAATGAGAAGGTCTCCTCGACGCCGAGCAACTTGTATTTGTGGGCGTCTTTGAAGGTGGGATCGACCACCATCTTGAGCATGTCGCGGCGCGATCGGTATCGCATGAAGCCCACGATGGACCACCCCGGATCCGGGCCCACCTTCCAGGCGTCGACGTAACCGCCGACCTTGTGCGCGGCCAATGCAGGATGACCGCCGTGTTTGATCAGCCGCGGCATGAACGCCTTCGAGTAGGCCTTCATCATCTCGCTCGCGGGAACCTGCGCCCCGGTGTCGGGATCGGTGACCGTGGTGTCGGGCACCCGCACCAGGTTGGCCATGACGAACTCCCGGCCGTCATCGGCTTCAAGAAATGTGCGCACGATCGACAGATCGTTGATCTCGCCGGCACCCTGGGCCTCGGCCTGGGCCAGCATGGCGTCGATCTCCGCCTGGGTCAGCGGGCCGCGCCAACTGTCATAGAAGAGTCGGAAAACCACATAGAGCGCGGCTGCCACCAGCCAGACCCACCATCCGGGCATGAAAATCTCCTCATCTTTGTCGTGTCCGAGTGTGCCGGTAATCGCCCCGGGAACAAATCTATGGCACGCGTGGTTACCGCTACTGACAACTTGAGTGTCTGAGACTCAACTGTTGGTTGACAGCTGACGCCGCCTCCAGCAAGCTTGAGTCTAGTTCGCTCAGATCAGCAGTGTTTACCAGGGAAATATCTAGCAGGAGGAATACAACATGGCTCGTGCGGTCGGAATCGACCTCGGGACCACCAACTCTGTCGTCGCGGTTCTCGAGGGTGGCGACCCTGTCGTCGTCGCCAACTCCGAGGGATCCCGCACGACCCCGTCTGTGGTGGCCTTTGCACGTAACGGCGAGGTGCTGGTCGGCCAGCCCGCCAAGAACCAGGCGGTCACCAACGTCGACCGCACGATCCGGTCGGTCAAGCGCCATATGGGCACCGACTGGTCCGTCGAGATCGACGGCAAGGATTACACGGCCCAGGAGATCAGCGCTCGTACGCTGCAGAAACTGAAGCGTGATGCGGAAAGCTACCTCGGTGAGGACATCACCGACGCGGTCATCACCGTGCCGGCGTACTTCAATGACGCCCAGCGTCAGGCGACCAAGGAAGCCGGCCAGATCGCGGGCTTGAATGTGCTGCGTATCGTCAACGAACCCACTGCCGCGGCTCTGGCCTATGGCTTGGACAAGGGCAACAAGGAACAGACCATCCTGGTCTTCGACCTGGGCGGCGGTACTTTCGACGTCTCGCTGCTGGAAATCGGTGACGGTGTCGTTGAGGTCCGCGCGACCTCGGGCGACAACCACCTCGGTGGCGACGACTGGGACGACCGGATCGTCGAATGGCTCGTCGACAAGTTCAAGGCCTCGGCCGGTATCGACCTGACCAAGGACAAGATGGCCATGCAACGGCTTCGTGAAGCCGCCGAGAAGGCCAAGATCGAGCTGAGCTCGGGTCAATCCACGTCGATCAACCTGCCTTACATCACCGTCGACGCCGATAAGAATCCGCTGTTCCTCGACGAGCCGCTGACCCGCTCGGAGTTCCAGAAGATCACTCAGGATCTGCTGGACCGCACCCGGGCGCCGTTCCAGTCGGTCATCAAGGACGCTGGAATTCCGGTGGCGGATATCGATCACGTGGTGCTCGTGGGTGGTTCGACTCGCATGCCTGCGGTCTCCGATCTGGTCAAGGAGATGACCGGTGGCAAGGAGCCCAATAAGGGCGTCAACCCGGACGAGGTCGTCGCCGTCGGTGCCGCTCTGCAGGCCGGTGTGCTCAAGGGCGAGGTGAAAGACGTTCTGCTGCTTGACGTCACACCGCTCTCGCTTGGCATCGAGACCAAGGGCGGGGTGATGACCAAGCTCATCGAGCGCAACACCACCATCCCGACCAAGCGGTCGGAGACCTTCACCACCGCCGACGACAACCAGCCGTCGGTGCAGATCCAGGTCTTCCAGGGTGAGCGCGAAATCGCCTCGCACAACAAGCTGCTCGGCAGCTTTGAGCTGACCGGTATTCCGCCGGCTCCGCGCGGCGTGCCCCAGATCGAGGTCATCTTCGATATCGACGCCAACGGCATCGTGCATGTCACGGCCAAGGACAAGGGCACCGGCAAGGAGAACACGATCAAGAT
>CALQLM010000262.1 GCA_943331415.1 Bifidobacterium breve | reverse complement strand
GCACCGCAGTTCCACGTCCAAGTCCTCCGCGGCGCCGGCGCGACGCACTCGCGTCGACTCGGCCTCGAAACCTGCAATCACCACCGGTGATAACCGCGCGTCCGTCTCACTTGGCGACGACGCGGTCTCGCTGAGCCCCGCGATGGACTCGACCGCAGCTGTCGCACAGATCACCGATGCTGCGGCCGCACCGTCGCTGACCGCTGCGTCCCCGCGCGGGTCGCTGTCGGCGCCGGGCAGTGTGCTGCTGTCATTGTTCAACGGCGGTGGCAATCCCGGTGCACCCGATGCCGCGCCGCTGGCGTGGGCAGCGGTCGCAGTGACCCGCCGAGAATCCGCCGCGAACGCGGTGGCCGCGGCGGCGAGCACCACGGTAGCCGCAGCATCGGCGGATCCGGCGGTCATCAGCCTGGTGGATCAATACAAGACTGTGCTTGAAGGCCAGGTGCGCAGCTTCATCTCCTCCGCATCCATCGCTAATGTCGTCGCTCCCCTGGTGGCCAATGGTGCCGCCGACTGGATCCTCAACGGCACGGTGGGCCCAGAGCTCACCCAACTGGCGTCTGATGCCACCGTCGGCGCGTTCATCGCCGAGCAGACGGCCCTGCAGCTCAACAACTTTGGCGTACCGCAGCAGATCAGCAGCGCGGTCGGCGGTGCGGTCGCCCACGCGGTTCAGGTCGCGTTCGGCGATGCCACCAACACGGCCCTCATCGGTGCGGTCGACACCTTCCTCGGCGCGGTCCCGTGGACTTCGGCCCCACTGCTCGACACGCTGACGAGCCTGGTGTCCGGCGACGTGACGGTTGTCGACATCGCCGGCAGCCAACTCGGCAGCACGGCGTTCTGGAATGCGGCCACCGCGCTGCTGGAAAACGTCGCCGTCCCGCAGGCACTCGGAACCGCCACCACCACCATCGTCCGCGACCTGGCCGGCAGTGCCGCCATCCGCTCCCTGATCAGCGATCAACTCGGCGCTCTGATCGGTGCGACCGCGGCCGGTGGCTCCACTACCGCCGCCATCGGCATCGCAATCAATGACGCGCTGACCGGACTGCTGGCCGACGCCGACTTCCTCGACGCTCTGGCCACCACCGCGGGCACGACCGTCAGCACGTTCCTCAGCCAGCCCGGGATCCCCGCCTCGCTGACGGGAAGCGCCAGTCAGATCATCGGCGCGCTGATGTCCGGCACCGACGCCAGTGGAGTCCTCCAGGCCGCAATCGCCGGCCTTCGGAACAGTGCACAGATCCAGGCCGCGATCAGCGCCACCCTCGGTGTCGCTGCGGCTGAACTGTTGGGCGACCCCGCCGTGCCGCAGGCGTTGGGCACGGCGACCACCGCCGTGATCCGCGCCCTGGCCACTGATCCCACCCTGAGCGCCGCGCTTGCCGAACAGCTGGCCGCGCTGCTCACGTCGACCGCCGATCTGGGCGCCGCGGGTGCCGCACTCGGTGACCTCGGCGCGCTGCTGGCCGATCCTGTCGTGCTTGACAGCCTGGCCACTATTACCGGTAGCGCCGTCACCACCCTGCTGAGCCAGCCCGGCCTGCCCGCCGGTCTGTCGGCGATCGCCGCACAGGTCACCGCCGCGCTACAGGCCGGCACCGACCCCGCCGCGATCCTGGCCACCCTGCAGCTCAATCCGCAGCTGACAGCGGCGATCGACGCCACCCTGCCGGGATTTGTGAACGCCGTGCTGGGTATCGATCAACTCCGACAGGCCGTGAGTGCGGCGACGGGTGCGTTGATCACCGCCGCCCTCAGTGATCCCTCCCTCGCCGATTCCGGCCTCGGATCACTGAGCGGTGTAGCCGGCACCGTCACCGACGCGGTGGTGGATTCATTGCTGGCGAACCCGGCCGTCGGGACCTTGATCAGCGAAGTGGCCACTGACGTTCTGAGCGGAACACCGTCGGACGAGGCGTTGAGCGTTGTGGTCGACTCCGTACTGACCAGCCCCATGCTGCAGATCGCCGTCGGTACCGCACTCGGTGAAGGCTTCGGTGCACTGTTCGGCGACAACATCATCGGTAACATCGTCGGGTGGGTTGCCGGCGGCTTGGCGTCGCTGACCGTGGGTATCGCCGCCGGGATCGCCAACCTCATTTTGTTCTTCAACCCGGGGTTCAGCTTCTTCCCCGCCGCCGCGGCCGCAGCCAGCCGCACCGACTCGAGCTACGTGCTGATCGTGGGCGCCACGGCGTAAGGCCGTCCACTCACCGTCGCGGCTTGGTCTCTTTGGGTTTGGCGACGAACTCTTGCTCGGGGCGCCCGGTGGTGCCGTAGCGCAGGCCCACTTTGACCTCGTCGTTGGTGGCCAGCGCCGCAAGGTAGCGCTGGGCGGTCGCGCGCGACACCCCGATTTGGGACGCGACCTCGGCTGCTGACATCGGAGCGCTGGCAACCGCAAGTGCCTGCAGCACAAGATCTTTGGTGGGCGACGGTGCGACAGTCAGCGACTGGGCGGGGGCCAGGCGAGGCCGCAAGGCATCCAAGGCGGCGTCAATGTCTGCGGGTCCGAGGTTGTTGCCGGACAGGATCCGCCGGTATCGCGCGTACCCGGATAGTCGCGCCGCCAGTTCGGTGGGCGCGAAGGGCTTGACCAGATAACCCAATGCGCCGGCGGCGATCGCGGCGCGAATGGTGTCAGCCTCGGTCGCGGCACTCAGCACGATGCTGTCGCAGCGCAGATCGCGGATGAGGTCGATCCCGGATCCGTCGGGCAGATAGACGTCGACCAGGGCCAGATCAACCGGGCTCGCCTTGCGGGCCGCGGCCACGGTGTTGACGGTGGCCGACACAGTGAATCCGGGCATTGCCTCAACGATTCCGGCGTGCATATTCGCGACCCGGAAAGCGTCTTCGACCACCAGCACAGTCAGGTCGGTGTCGCTCACGGCACCTCCTCGGTCATCACGGCCGGCAATCGTGCGATGAACTCAGCGCCACACAACTCGGCTCCCGGGTTGCCGGGGTGCGACAGCCAGATATCGCCACCCAGTGACCGGGCGATCTGACGTGCCAGTGCCAATCCGATACCACGCCCGCCGGGAATGTCGGACTGCGGTTTGGTGGACATCCCTTCAACGAAAACCTGATCGACGAATTCCGACGCCACTCCCTCGCCACTGTCACCCACGGTGATGTGCAGTGTCGAATTGTCCTGCAGCAACTCCACATCCACCACCTTGACGTCACTGCCGCCGGTGCGGACGGCGTCAATGGCGTTATCGAGCAGGTTGCCCAACACGGTGGTGACATCGACCGGATGCGCAAGCCAGCCGGGCGCAAAAGTGCCTTCGCCGATGCGCAGGGTTGCGCCGGCCTCTCTGGCCACGGCGGCCTTGGCGGCCAGGAACGCCTGCAGGAACGGGTCACGGATGGCATTGATACCGGGCAGCGCCGACCCAAGCGGTCCGGATCCGAGGAGTTCGGCGAGATAGCGCGATGCCTCCTCGGTATGTCCGGTATGAAGTAGCCCGTTGAGTAGGTGCAGACGGTTGGCGAATTCGTGGCGTTGGGCGCGCAGCACGGTGCTCATCAACTGCACCGCGTCCAGTTGACGAGTCAGGAGTTCGACGTCGGTGCGGTCGCGTACGACGAGCACCGTGCCCAGTTCGCGTCCCTCCCGCGATACCGGACGGGCCGAGACGACCAGCACACGCTCGCCAACAGTGGCTAGCGTCGGCGCCGGATCACACGAGCGCACGACCTCCAGCACCCGCGGCGTCAGACCGATTTGGTCGATGGGATGTCCGGTGGCGGAACCGATCTCAAGCAGTCGGCAGGCT
>CALQLM010000261.1 GCA_943331415.1 Bifidobacterium breve | reverse complement strand
GACCCGCGAACCGCGCACCCGTACGCGATCACCGGGACCGCGAGTTCGATCATTGCCAACCGGGTTTCCTACTGCTACGATTTCCGCGGTCCGTCGGTGGCAGTCGACACCGCATGCTCGTCATCACTTGTTGCCGTGCATCAGGGTGTCCAGGCACTGCGCTCCGGCGAGGCCGATGTGGTGCTCGCTGGTGGCGTGAACGCTTTGGTGACTCCGGCTGTGACGCTGGGTTTCGATGAAGTCGGTGGGGTGTTGGCGCCCGACGGCCGGATCAAATCGTTCTCCGCCGACGCCGACGGCTACGCCCGTTCCGAGGGCGCGGGCATGCTGGTACTCAAGCGTCTCGACGACGCCCGCCGTGACGGCGACGAGATTCTGGCCGTCATCGCCGGTAGCGCGGTCAACCACGATGGCCGTTCCAACGGTCTACTGGCACCCAACCCGGATGCCCAGGCAGACGTACTGCGTCGTGCCTATCGCGATGCTGGCATCAATCCGCGCACCGTGGACTACATCGAGGCGCACGGCACCGGCACGATCCTGGGTGATCCGATCGAGGCCGATGCGCTCGGCCGTGTGGTGGGGCGCGGGCGCGCCGCCGACGAACCTGCACTGCTCGGTGCGGTCAAATCCAATGTGGGTCACTTGGAATCCGCCGCCGGTGCGGCGAGCCTGGCCAAGGTCGCTCTGGCATTGCACCACAACAAGATTCCGGCGTCGATCAACTACGCGGGACCAAACCCCTACATCGACTTCGACGCCGTTCGGCTGCGAGTGGTCGAAGCCACCACCGATTGGCCCCGCTACAGCGGACACGCCATTGCCGGTGTTTCTGGATTCGGTTTCGGCGGCGCCAACGCCCATCTGGTGCTGCGCGAAGTGCTGCCTGAGGACCTTGTCGAACCCGAACCGGAGGCCGAACCGCTTCCGGAGCTGCCCTCGGTATCTGATGCCGATGCGGTGTACGTGGGTGGCGTCCGGATGGATGAGTACGGCGAATTCATCGACTCAGAAGAAGGTGACGGTTACGGCGAGACCGGCTATGACGACGGCAACGCCGGGGAGCCGGAACTCCCGGGCCTGACCGATGAGGCGCTCAGGCTGCTAGCGATCGCGCGAGAAGAACTTGACGCCGAGGAAAGGCCCGTCACCGTCGTTCCGCTGGCTGTGTCAGGATTCCTGACTTCGCGAAAGCGGGCCACAGCGGCCGAGCTTGCCGACTGGATCGATAGCGCGGAAGGCCGGGCTTCCTCATTGGAGTCAATCGGTCGATCGTTGTCCCGACGAAATCATGGCCGCTCGCGCGCCGTCGTGATGGCCCATGACCACGACGAGGCCATCAAGGGACTGCGTGCGATCGCGGACGGCAAGATGAGTCCGCTGGTCTACAGCGCCGACGGTCCGGTCACCAACGGACCAGTGTGGGTACTGGCCGGATTCGGTGCCCAACACCGCAAAATGGGTAAGAGCCTGTATCTGCGTGACGACGTCTTCGCGAACTGGATCAACAAGGTCGACGCACTGGTGCAGGACGAACTCGGCTACTCGATCGTCGAGTTGATTCTGGATGACTCTCAGGACTACGGGATCGAGACCACCCAGGTCACTATTTTCGCCATTCAGGTCGCCCTGGGTGAGCTGCTACGCCACCACGGTGCGAGACCTGCCGCGGTGATTGGCCAGTCGCTCGGTGAAGCGGCTGCGGCGTACTTCGCGGGTGGTCTGTCGTTAGCGGATGCGACCCGAACTATCTGCGCGCGTTCGCATTTGATGGGCGAGGGCGAGGCGATGCTGTTCGGTGAGTACATCCGACTGATGGCTTTGGTCGAATACTCGGCCGATGAGATCACCGGAGTCTTCACCGACTTCCCCGACCTGGAGGTGTGCGTCTATGCCGCACCGACCCAGACTGTGATCGGCGGTCCGCCGGATCAGGTGGATGCGATCATCGAACGCGCTGAGGCGGAGGGGAAGTTCGCGCGCAAATTCCAGACCAAAGGTGCCAGCCATACCACGCAGATGGATCCACTGCTCGGTGAGTTGGCCGCTGAACTACAGGGCATCACGCCGCATCCGTGCAACATCGGTTACTTCTCCACCGTGCACGAGGGCGGTTACATCCGTCCGGGCGGCGAGCCCATTCACGATGTCGACTATTGGAAGAAGGGCTTGCGCCACAGCGTCTACTTCACCCAGGGCATTCGCCATGCCGTCGACAACGGGCACACGACGTTTCTTGAATTAGCGCCGAACCCGGTGGCGCTCATGCAGGTCGGTCTGACGACGGCCGCTGCCGGGCTCCATGATGCGCAGCTGATTGCGACTCTCGCCCGCAAAGAGGACGAGGTTGACTCGGTGGTGGCGGCGATGGCGCAGCTCTACGTCTACGGTCATGACCTGGACTTCACAACACTGTTCACCCGTGCGATCGAGCCCGGTGATTATGCTGACCTCCCGCCGACCCGGTTCAAGCGCAAGCCGCACTGGTTGAACGCGCACTTCTCCGCCGACGGGTCGGGGATTCTTCCCGGAACACATGTCGCGATGCCTGATGGTCGGCACGTATGGGAGTACGCCCCGCAGGGGCAGACAGATCTGGCGGCTCTGGTGAAAGCCGCTGCGGGACTGGTGCTTCCAGATGCCTCACTGGCCGCCTCTGAGCAGCGCGCGGTCCCTGGTGACGGAGCCCGACTGGTGACCACACTGACCCGTCACCCCGGCGGCGCTTCGGTGCAGGTTCATGCCCGCATCGATGAGTCGTTTACGTTGGTCTACGACGCCATCGTCAGCCGGTCGGGTACGGCGTCGAGTCTTCCTGCGGCAGTAGCGACCGGGGTCGCGGTCAGTGTGCCGGTGGGAGAGCCCGTTGAGACCGTAGCCGGCGATGACGCCGAAATTCTGCACGACAGTCTCGCCGCAGGCGCCGGGGTGGCCGCCAGTCTGGGTAAATGGTCGCCGGATTCCGCCGAAACGGTGCATGACCGGTTGTCCACGATCGTCGGCAGCGCCATGGGGTACGAGCCGGAGGATCTCCCCTGGGAGGTTCCGCTGATCGAACTGGGACTGGATTCGCTGATGGCGGTGCGCATCAAGAACCGGGTCGAGTATGACTTCGATCTGCCGCCGATCCAGCTGACCGCGGTCCGCGACGCCAACCTCTACGCCGTCGAGAAGCTTATTGAGTACGCCATCGACAATCGCGAGGCGGTGTCGGAACTTCACGAGCACCAGAAGACGCTCACTCCGGAAGAGATCGCCGCCGAGCAGGCTGCGATCGCCACGGGTGAGGTTCCGCCGGAACTGGCCGCCAAACTTGCCGCTAAACATCCGGAACTGCACCCGGATGTGCCACCGCCGCCGACGAATCCGGCCGGCCCGAACGCTCCTGCGCTTCCGGCCCAATCGCCGGCTGCTGTCGCCGGGAAGGCCCTGAGCCAGCAGGCGGTCGTCGAGGCCCTCGGCACCGATGTCCCGCCGCGCGAGGCCGCCGAGCGCATCACCTTCGCCACCTGGGCCATCGTCACCGGCAAATCGCCGGGTGGCATCTTCAACGAGTTACCGAAGATCGACGATGAGACCGCGGCCAAGATCGCCGCGCGACTCTCCGAGCGTGCCGAGGGCACCATCACCGTCGAGCAGGTGAAGACCGCCACGACGATCGAGGAACTGGCCACCGATGTCCGCGAGTACCTGGAGGCGGGCGAATTAGAGGGCTTCGTGCGCACTCTGCGGGCGCCCAAAGAAGGCGTCGACAGCGTGCCGATATTCGTCTTCCACCCGGCCGGCGGCTCAACG
>CALQLM010000260.1 GCA_943331415.1 Bifidobacterium breve | reverse complement strand
TACCACCTGCTGTTCGCCCACGACTACACATCGTTCGCTTTGAAGTGACTTGAACACCAGCACGCTCGGTGGACGAAGCCCGTGGCAACTAGCCGGGATCCGACTGCGGCGTAACCGATTCGCGGTCCTGTTCGGTGTGCTGTTCGTGCTCATCGTGGTGTTCTGTTTGGCGGCCCCACTGTGGGCGGAGCATGTCGCCCATACCGGTCCCAATCAGAATCACATCACCGACAAGGTCCTCGTCGGCGGTCAACTGACCGACGTGGTCGCACCCGACGGAACGCCGCTGGGGCCCGGACTGCGCGGGCGTTACCTACTCGGAGCCGATCAGAACGGCCGAGACGTGATGGTTCGGCTGATGTACGGCGGTCGGACATCGATCTATATCGGCGTTCTCGCCGCAGTGATCACCACCCTGTTGGCCGTGACGGTGGGTGTGTTGGCCGGCTACTACCGGGGCTGGATCGACGCGGTGCTCTCCCGCATCCTCGACGTCGTCTGGGCATTTCCGGTGCTGCTGCTGGGAATCGCGCTGGGCACCACGTTGGCGCTGGGCGGTTTGCGGATCGGAGGTCTGCAGATCGCCGGGGATTCGCTGTGGATACCCATCCTGATCATCGGCGTGGTCTACGTGCCCTATATGGCGCGACCGATTCGCGGCGAGGTTCTTGCCCTACGGGAGAAGGAGTTCGTCGAGGCCGCCGTCGCCGCGGGCAAGGGACCACTGCGGATCATGATCTCGGAGCTGCTGCCCAACATTATCTCGACCATCATCGTGTTCTCCGCACTGAATATCGCCAACAACATGCTGCTGGAGTCGGCGCTGTCATTTCTTGGCGCGGGTGTGCGACCACCGAACGCGTCCTGGGGAACGATGATCGCCGACGGTTATCAGACCATCTATACCGCTCCGCACCTGACCATCGTGCCCGGTTTGATGATCGTTCTCACGGTGTTATCGCTCAACGTGTTCGGGGATGGTCTGCGTGATGCGCTCGACCCTCGCGCCCAGATTCGGCCGGGGCGTTAACCATGGCCCGTTTCGCCGTGCGGCGCCTGGCCGGGATGATCACCGTGCTGTTCGCGATCTCGGTCATCGTGTTTCTCATCTTCAATGTGATCCCCAATTCCGATCCGGCGGCCCGGATTGCCGGCAAGAACGCGAATCCGGCGCTGATCGCTCGGGTGCGCGCCGATCTGGGACTCGACCAGTCACTTCCGGTGCAGTACCTGACGATGATGAAACAGATCTTCACCGGCCAGTTGACGTCCTACGCCAGCGACCAGAATGTCGTGCAGCACATCATCAAGGGCCTTCCGGTGACACTGTCGTTGTGTGTCGGCGCCGCGCTGCTGTGGATGATGCTCGCGATCTGGTTCGGGTATCTCAGCGCTGTGCATCCGGGCAGTTTCACCGATCGGGCCCTGACCGTCCTCTCGCTTGTCGGCATCTCGCTGCCGGTCTTCTGGCTGGCCGCGATCCTGCTGTACTTCTTCAGTTTCAAGCTGCCGGTGTTTCCCACCGGTAGCTACGTACCACTGACCGAGGATCCCGCACAGTGGCTCTACCACCTGATCCTGCCGTGGATCACACTGGCGGTCTTGTATGTGGGGTTCTACAGCCGAGTACTGCGTTCAAACATGCTCGACGTGATGAACGAGGACTATGTGCGCACCGCGCGGGCCAAGGGCATCAGTGAGCGCCAGGTGAGGCTGAGACATGTGTTGCGCAACTCGATGATTCCGATCGTCACGCTGTTCGGCCTGGACTTCGGGGCAGTGGTCGGCGGGGGCACGATCCTCACCGAGACGGTGTTCAACCTCAACGGTGTGGGTCTCTATGCCGGGCAGGCGATCGGCAAGCTCGACCTTCCGCCGCTGATGGCGGTGACGATGTTCGGGGCGTTCTTCATCGTCTTGTTCAACACGGTTGTCGACATCCTGTACGCATTCCTCGACCCGAGGATCCGACTGGGTGAGGTGGCGCCGGTATGAATCCGATTCTGCGCGTCGCCGATCTTCGGGTCTCCTTCGCCACCGACGAGGGTGCGGTGCACGCCGTCGATGGGGTGTCCTTCGATGTGAACCCGGGGGAAGTCGTTGCGATCGTGGGTGAATCGGGCTGCGGCAAGAGTGTGACAGCGCAGACGATCATCGGCCTCACCCGTTCGCCCAATGCGACGATCAGCGACACCGCGACTTTCGGCGGCCGGGATCTCATCGGTATGCCCGATGACGAATTGCGCACTGTGCGCGGCGAGCACATCGCCATGGTCTTCCAAGATCCGATGACGTCCTTGAATCCGGTGTATCGGGTCGGCGATCAGATTGCAGAGATGATCCGGGCCCACCGGCAGGTCTCGAAGAAAGAGGCCCTCGCCCGCGCCGTGGAGTTACTTCACTCGGTCGGAATCCCCAACCCCGAGCGCAGGGTGCGTGACTATCCGCATGAGTTCTCCGGCGGCATGCGGCAGCGGGTGATGATCGCCATGGCACTGGCGCTGGAACCCGAGTTGCTGATCGCCGATGAACCCACCACCGCACTCGATGTGACGATCCAGGCTCAGATTCTCAATCTGCTTCGCACCCTCAATCGGGAGAAGAACACCTCGGTGGTGCTGATCACGCACGACCTCGGCGTGGTGGCCGAACTCGCCGACAAGGTCGTGGTGATGTACGCCGGCCAAATAGTCGAACAGGCGTCACTGGACGAATTGTTCTATCAACCCCAGCATCCCTATACCTGGGGTCTGCTCGGCTCGATCCCCCGACCCGACGAGGTCCGGCCCGATCGGCTGCCGCAGATTCCCGGCCAGCCGCCCTCGCTGCGTAACCCTCCCGCCGGTTGCCGGTTCGCCGCCCGCTGTGATTACACCTTTTCTGATTGCGCCACGCTGCCAGCCCTGGAGTCCCGTGTGGGCACTCGACATCTGGATCGCTGTTGGCTGTCCGCGGATGCCAAGGCGGGCAGGCGATGAGCGAGCGGCCGTTGCTGGAGGTCACCGACCTTGTCAAGCACTTCCCCATCAAATCGGGCGTACTGATCGACCGCGAGGTCGGCCGGGTTCGCGCCGTCGACGGTGTCAACCTGACCCTGCACGAGGGTGAAACCCTCGGACTGGTGGGGGAATCCGGGTGTGGCAAGTCAACCCTGGCCCGAGCGATTCTTCAGCTGATAGCGCCGACATCAGGTTCGGTGCGATTCGACGGCCACGAGTTGGTGGGGCGCTCACAACGCGACCTGCGTCCGCTGCGCCGCCAGATGCAGATGATCTTCCAGGATCCGTTCGCCTCGCTGAATCCGCGCAAACGGATCGGTCAGATCATCGGCGATCCGATGCAACTCCACGGCGTGGCCGACGGCGCTCAACTGAAGCTGCGGGTGCAGGAACTGCTCGATAGGGTCGGTCTGCAGGCTGAGCATTACAACCGTTACCCGCACGAGTTTTCCGGCGGGCAGCGCCAGCGCATCGGAATCGCTCGCGCGCTGGCTCTGCAACCCAGGCTCATCATTGCCGACGAACCGGTGTCGGCGCTGGATGTCTCGGTGCAGGCCCAGATCATCAACCTGCTCGAGGATCTGCAACGCGAATTCGGAATGGCCTATCTCTTTGTCGCACACGATCTCGGCGTGGTGCGCCACGTCTCGGACCGGGTTGCGGTCATGTACCTGGGCAAGATCGTGGAACAGGCCGACTCCGACACCCTGTACGCCCGGCCTCGACACCCCTATACGCATGCACTGCTCTCGGCAGTTCCGATTCCTGATCCACGCAAAAATGCCGCGCGGGAGCGGAT
>CALQLM010000259.1 GCA_943331415.1 Bifidobacterium breve | reverse complement strand
TGACGTCGGCGTTCAGCGCAGCCACCAACTGGATGGCGGTTGCGACCGTATCCCGCGACCATCGCCGCGACTGATCCCTGGCCTTGCGGACTTTCCAACCCGGCATTCCGATCTCGCCTGCCAACCGGTTGGGGTCACCGCTGAGCGGTCGAACACGCGCGATCGCATGGACCGCCTCGGCCAGCGCGTCGGCGATGAGGATATGGGCCACCCCGCGCAACATCGCCCACCGCAGCGCTTCGGTGGAGCCTGCGATATCACCCACGACCGCCAGGTCGGCGATATCAAACCCGGTGACCTCAGCCTTACCGCTGTGATAGCGCCGCACGGCATCGGCATCCACCTGACCGCCGGTATCGGCGACCAGTTGCGAACAGACCGAGGCCAGTTCGCGCAGATCAGAACCAACGGCATCGAGCATGGCACTGACGGTGTCATCATCAACCTTGACCTTTAGCGCCCGGAATTCGCCGCGGACGAACGCGGCACGTTCGCCCGCACCCGACTTCGGGGCGCACTGGTGGACCTCGGCGCCCAGTTCACGCAATTGACCCGCCAACGCCTTGGCCCGCCCGCCGCCGGTGTGCGCCACCACCAGCACGGTGCCGGGCGGTAGGTCGGCAGCGGCAGACGCGATCAGCGCAACGGCGTCCTTCCCGGCTTCATCCGCATTCTCGAGCACCACCACCCGTTCATCGGCGAAGAGCGACGGACTGAGCAATTCGGCAAGCTCACTGGTCGAGACATCGCCGGCCCGCAGACGGTCGAGGGGAATGTCATCGGTTCCGGCGCAGGCCCGGGCGGCCCGAACAATCTCCCCCACCGCACGCTCAGCGAGGAACTCATCCAGCCGAGACGTCCGCTTACCGGCTGATCCGCCTTCGCCACCGAGGATCAGATGAAGGGGTTCGACCGTCGCGCTCACCCTGTGATGGTGTCATGCGCCGCCGACGACACCCGACACCGACCACGCGAGAACGCAGACCAGACCCGCGGCTACACCGAGCCGGAACCACCGCCACCGCCACAACACGACCGACCCCACTGCGGCGCACCCTACTGCGACGATTCCCCACCATCCCGACGGCACCGCGATCGCGGCACCGGGAAGTGCGGCCGCGGCGTGGGCGCACTGCAGCAGCCACCACAGCTCCGGCCCGGTAAACCGGATCAACAACTCGCCGGCGGTGGGCCAGATCAGACATAGCGCAGCAGCGGCGGTGCCCAATACGGTGATCGGCGGGATGACGGGAGCCACAACGAGATTGGCGACCACAGCGACCACGCTGAACTGCCCCGAGATCGCCGCGACCAGTGGTGCCGTCACCAACTGTGCGGCAAGAGCAATACAGATCGCATCGGCCAGCGGTTTGGGGTATCCACGAGCCACCAGCCGGGCCGACCAGATCGGTGCCACCGCGATCAGGGCCGCCGTCGCCACCACCGACAGCGCGAAGCCGACATTGACCGCAAGGTGCGGGGCGAACACCAATAGCGTGATCACCGTGGCGGCCAACACCGGGATGCCCTGACGGCGGCGTGCGGACAGCACCGCCACCAGCCCGATGGCTCCCATGACTGCCGCTCGCAACACACTGGCGGTGGGTTGGACCACGAATACGAAGACCACCAGTGCCAGCGCCGCCAGTCCGACCGCCGACCGGGGTCCGATCAGCCGGGCGCAGAGCAGCACCGTGCCACAGACGATGGTGACGTTGGCGCCCGATACCGCAGTCAGATGCGTCAGCCCTGCGATGCGGAATTCCGCTGTGGTGGTGGCGTTCACCGCGGCGGTATCGCCCAGCACCACTCCGGGCAGAATCGCGGCCTGGCCGGTGGGCAGGGTCTCACGGGCGGTCGCGGCGAATGTGGTCCGCACCGCACCGGCTGCCCGTTGGAGGGCAGCTGCCTCGCCGAATACCGGCCGGCCGATCGCCGTGAGAGCGGCCACGCTCAGATCGCGGCGGGTGGGCCGGGCGATGCGGGCACGGAATCGAGCGGGTTGACCGGCGGCCCACTGCCCGAAGTCGACTCCCGAGGTGAACACCACGACGGCGCCGGTGATCTCAACGTCGGCGACGCGGGCCAGCGCGGCCCGAAACATCAACCGTCCGCCACCCGCCGGGCGGGGGCTGTCCTCGGGTATCACCGTCACCCAGGCCGTCTCGCCGAACAACTGCCGGATCGGATGGTGATCCACGGCATGGCTGCGCAGCGCGATAGCAAGCCCGAACCCGGTACCGACAACCGCGATGCCGAGCACGCTGAACCCCGCAGCGTGCAGCACCGTGCGCCCAGCACCCGCTCGGAGCCAGACCAGCCACCATCCAGTTCCCGCCGCCGCGCACATCACCGCGGTGACCAGACCGCTCCCCCAGCTGATTCCGGCGGCGGTGACTGCCCACGCGGTGAGCGCCGCCGGCACCAGTCGCACGTCCAGCCGGGACGTCGTCTGTGGAGGCACCGGTCAGACCCGGACCAGCGGCCGCAGTTTCTCCAGCCGGGCCGGTCCGATGCCGTCGACCTCGCCGAGTTGATCGACGCTGCTGAACCTGCCGTTGCCCTGTCGCCAGGCCACGATCGCAGCGGCGGTGACCGGCCCGACACCGGGCAGGGCGTCGAGTTGCTCGGCTGTGGCGGTGTTGAGGTCGAGGGGCCCGGAGGGTGTCGGGCTGTTGACTGCCGGGCCGTTTTGGGCCGTTCCGACCGAGCTACCCAGAGCCACAGGCAGCCCCGCCGGGGTGGCGATACCGACCACGATCTGTTCGCCGTCGACGATGTGGCGGGCCAGATTGAGGCCCACGGTATCGGCTCCGTTGAGCGGACCGCCGGCTGCCGATATCGCGTCCGCGACACGGGCGCCCGGGTCCAGTGTCACCAGGCCGGGTTGCTGCACCAACCCGACGACACTGACCACCACCGAATGATCGGGGTTCTCCGCTGTCGATGGGTCAGGCCGCGGAACGGCTGAGGACGCCATGTCCACCGGCGGGAACGTCGCCGATGCAACCGGCGGCGGATTGTTCCGAATCAGGGTGAAGATGGTGATCAGCACCGCCAGAGCACCCACGGCACCCAAGGCGATGCCGCCGGAGCGTCCAGGATCAGCGCGGATCGCCGACAGCCAGGCCTGCCCTCGCGGTACCCGGCGATCGGAAACCCAGGCGGGGGCGTCGACGATGTCATCGGCATCATCGAAATCCTCATCGTCGGCCGCGTCGTGGCCCGGCCCACCATGGCCGGCAATCGGCTCAGGCCGCACCCCGAGTCGACGGTGCAGGAGACCCGGTATCTGCTCGGTTCGCATGAGGCGACCGTAAAGTCGACAGCTGACGCCCCCCGCCCGCCGATACCGGCCCGGCATCCGGCTGTGGACGAAGACGAAACTGTGCATGCGACCGACTGTCCTGACCCGAGGAGACCGCAATGAGCGCCACGACGAAACGACCGTTACGGGTGATCCAGTGGACCACCGGCAATATCGGCCGGCGATCACTGCACGCGATCATCGGCCGTCCGGATATGGAGTTAGTCGGAGTCTTCGCCCACGGTGCCGACAAAGTCGGGGTGGATGCCGCCGAGTTGGCCGGCTGGCCAGAACCCACCGGTATCACCGCCACCAATGACATCGATGCACTGCTGGCGACCAAGCCGGACGCCTGCTGTTACAACCCGCTGTGGCCCAGTATGGACGAACTCGAGCGGCTACTGGCCGCGGGCGTCAACGTCTGCACGTCAGCGGCCTGGATCACGGGTGGCAAGCAGACGGCTGCGGACCTCAACCGCATCCGAAAGGCT
>CALQLM010000258.1 GCA_943331415.1 Bifidobacterium breve | reverse complement strand
TCGCTGGCTGTGGCTCTGATCGCAACTCCGGTGTCGATATCGCCCGGATCGCCGAGGTCAAGGCCAGCTTCGGACCGCAGTTCTCCGTGACCGAGGTGGCGCCGACCGGGATCGACCCCAAGGTGCTCAGTGGGCAGAAGTTGCCCGGGGGATTGACGTTCCAGCCGCCCGGTTGTGTCCAGTTCGCCTCCGGGCAACTGGTGCCCGCCGGTACCGAAGGCAATATGGCGGCGCTATCGGCTGAAGGGGAGGGCAACCGGTTCGTCGTCATCGCCGTGCAGACCAATGAGGCGGTTCCGGTGGTCGAACCCGGATCCGATTGCCGCAAGGTCGCTTTCAGGGGCGGGATGGTGAGCGGCACAGTGGAGTCCGTCGACGTGCCGACGATCGACGGGACCAAGACCATCGGTGTGCACCGGGTGGTGCAAACGGTGATCGACGGTAAGCCGCGCACCGGAGAGGTGTACAACTACTCCGCCCACTTCGGCGACTACCAGGTGATTGTCTCGGCTAATCCGCTTGTGCTGCCGGATAAGCCGGTAGCGCCGGTCGATACCCAACGTGCCCGCGATCTCTTGATTGCCGGTGTCAACGCGATCCGGCGCTAGATGCCATCCGATTGGTGACGGTGTGATCCCCGGCCGATACGGTGCTCACCGTGACTGTTTTCGGCGTCGACTCCGAAGTCGGCACCCTGCGGTCGGTCATCCTGCACCGTCCGGGCGCCGAGCTGACGCGGCTCACCCCGCGCAATAACGACGCGCTTCTCTTCGACGGATTGCCCTGGGTCGCGCGGGCGCAAGAGGAGCACGATGCATTCGCCGCTCTGTTGCGCTCGCGTGGCGTCGAGGTATTGCTGCTGTCGGATCTGCTGATCGAGGCGTTGGCCAGTGGTGCGGCACGGATTCAGGGAATCGCCGCGGCGGTGGACGCCAGAAGGCTTGGTCTGCCGTTGGCGCAGGAGCTATCAGCCCATCTGCGTGGCCTACCACCACCGGAGCTGGCCTACCTGCTGATGGCCGGAATGACATTCACTGAGCTTCCCTTCACTGCCGACGCAGGCACCTCCCTGGTGCGGCGTATGCACTTTCACGATGACTTCGTCATCGAGCCGCTCCCCAACCTGATGTTCACGCGTGACTCGTCGTTCTGGATTGGGCCGCGGGTGGCGATGACCTCGCTGGCACTACCCGCCAGGATTCGCGAGACATCGCTGACCGATCTGATCTATGCCCACCATCCGCGGTTCCTGGGCGTCCGGCGGGCCTACGAGTCGCACACCGCCCCGGTCGAAGGTGGCGATGTTCTTCTGCTGGCACCGGGTGTGGTGGCCGTGGGAGTGGGGGAGCGCACGACGCCCGCCGGCGCCGAAGCCCTGGCGCGCAGCCTGTTTGACGACGATCTCGCCCACACGGTGCTCGCGGTGCCGATTGCACAGGAGCGCGCGACGATGCACCTGGACACGGTGTGCACCATGGTCGACGTTGACGCCGCCGTGATGTATCCGGCGATCACGGACTCGTTGTCAGCATTCACCCTCACCCGCACCTCCGACGGGGTCAGGATCTCCGATGCAGCGCCGTTCGTGAAGGCTGCGGCTGTTGCGATGGGCATCGACCGACTGCGGGTGATCGATACCGGGCTCGATCCGGTCACCGCCGAGCGCGAACAGTGGGATGACGGCAATAACACCCTCGCGCTGGCGCCGGGTGTGGTGGTGGCCTATGAGCGCAATACCGAAACCAATGCCCGGCTTGCCGATGCGGGCATCGAGGTGCTGCCGATCGCTGCCGCCGAACTGGGTACCGGCCCGCTGTATGTCGTGTCCGGCTGCTCGGGACCCGCTGGTCCGCTAGCTGATCGCGCGCTAACGCCAGCTGGGCAACCACATCTGCAGGTTCCAGGTGGACTGCGAGATCGGAATGCCGGTGAGGATCGGAAACATCCAGGCGAAGTTGGTGATCACCAGTGCCACGTAACAACTGACCACCAGCATGCCCAGGGTTCTTCGTTCGGGATTACGAGTGGGGGAGTACAGGATGTCGCCGAGTATCAGCGCGATCATCATGACCAGGAACGGTGCCATCGTCACCGCATAGAAGAAGTACATCTGCCGGTCGATCGCGGCGAACCAGGGCAGCCAGCCGGCGCAGTACCCCACCAGCGCAACCCCGTATCGCCAGTCGCGCCGGACGAATGCCCGCCAGACCGCGTAGACCAACACCGGCACTGCCAGCCACCACATCGCCGGTGTGCCGATAAGCATGACGGCCTTCACGCACGACGCCGGCCCGCAACCGGCGACCTCGGAATCGTCGATCGCGTAGAGCACCGGACGCAGCGACATCGGCCACGTCCACGGCTTGGACTCCCACGGGTGGTGGTTGCCCGCGGAGTTCGTCAGTGTTGAATGGAAGTGATACGCCTTGTAGGTGTAGTGCCACAGCGAGCGAATGGCATCCGGTGGCTGGAACCACTGGCGCGGGCCGATCGACTGCCCCACCTCGTGGCGATTGACGGCCGTCTCGGAGGCGAACCACGGCGCGTACGCCAACAGGTAGACCGCGGGGGGAATGAGTCCGAAAACCAAGGCGGTCGGCCCGAGGTCGCGCCGCATCACACCCGTCCATGGTCTCGGCACTCGGTAGGCGCGGCGAGCTGCGACATCCAAAGCCAGCGACATCAGTCCGAAGAACGCCACGAAGTACAGCCCGGACCACTTTGTCGCACAGGCCAGCCCGAGCAGTACGCCGGCGCCGAACCGCCACCACCGCACACCCAGCCTTGGGCCCCAGGGGGTTTCGGCGATTCGGCCCTCCAGGAGTGCGATATGCATCCGCTCGCGGACCTGGTCGCGGTCGACCATGAGCGCGCCGAATGCCGCCACCACGAACACCGTCATGAAGTTGTCGAGGAGTGCAGTCCGGGCGGCGACGAAGCTGACCCCGTCGCAGACCACGAGCAGGCCCGCGACGGCACCGATCAGTGTGGAACGACTGATCCGCCGGACGATACGGACCACCAGCGCGACCAGGACCACCCCGAACACCGCGCTGCTGAATCGCCATCCGAGTCCGCTGTAGCCGAACAGCGCTTCGCCGAAGGCGATCAGGTGTTTCCCGACCGGCGGATGTACCACCAGACCGAAGCCGGGGTTGTCCTCCACGCCGTAGTTGTGCAGCACTTGCCAGGCCTGGGGCGCGTAGTGCTTCTCGTCGAAGATCGGCGTGCCCGCGTCGGTGGGCGAGCCGAGATTCATCAGGCGTGTCACCGCGCCCAGGGCGGTCACCACCGCCGTGGCCGCCCAGCCCTCGAGGCGGTCGGTCGGCCCGAAGTCGGCGACGGGTTCGGTGGGCCCTGGACTGACGACATCGACCGCGGGCTGCGCCGCGATGCGCTCATCAGCCGGGGCGGTCACGATTGCGATCGTAGGGTGTGGGGATGAACCCCGGTCGGCTGCTGCTCGGCGCGACCCCGCTGGGGCAGGCAGGCGACGCCTCGAAACGGCTGGTTGACGCGCTGAGCACCGCAGAGGTGGTGGCCGCCGAGGACACCCGGCGGGTGCGCACCCTCGCCACCGCCCTGGGCGTCGAGATCACCGGCCGGGTGGTCAGTCTGTTCGACCAGAACGAGGCCGCCCGAGTGCCCGGCCTGGTGGCCGATATCGCCGCCGGCGCAACGGTGCTGGTCGTCAGTGACGCCGGGATGCCGCTCATCAATGATCCCGGCTACCGGCTGGTGACGGCCTGCGTGGCGGCCGGATTGACGGTGTCTTGCCTACCCGGCCCGTCGGCGGTGA
>CALQLM010000257.1 GCA_943331415.1 Bifidobacterium breve | reverse complement strand
GGTGTCCGACACCGCTGCTCAAAACCAGGTGATGAGGAGTGCAGCCACCTCATCCTCCTCGCCAGGCATCGGTGGCAATGGCGGTAACGGCGGTGATTACGGCAACGGCGGCAGCGGGGGTGCCGGTGGCAGTAGCACGGCCAGCACCGGCGCCGCCATCGGCGCGACTGGCGGCATCGGCGGAGTCGGTGGCTCAATCTCCGGTAACGGAGGCGCCGGTGGCGCCGGTGGCGCGGCGTCGGCGACTGGTACCGGCGGCAACTCCGGAAACGCCAGTGGTGGTAGCGGAGGCAACGGCGGGAACGCCACCGGCGGGACGGGAGGAACCGGAGGAACCGGAGGAATCGCCACATCCGCCGGTGGCATCGCCACTAACGGATCGGCCGGTCAGAACGGGACGCCCTAACCTGCCAACGGATGCCGGCGCCCCCGTAAACCGTCGGGCTGTGATCTCCAGATAGCCGTCGCGGCGACACCGTCCCACACAAAGCAATTAAGTTAGGGTTGCAAACTGCGATCGGTCCACGGGCGAGCCGGGACACGTTCGTTTAGCGCCGAGTGATGTTGCACAGATACTGCACGGCGTTTGCAGATATGGCTGTTTAACAGCAGGAACTAGGCGCCCCCGGCAGGAATCGAACCTGCGACCTAGGGATTAGAAGGCCCTTGCTCTATCCGACTGAGCTACGGAGGCATGCGGGTAGCAGTCTATCCGCCGTGCTCAGCCGCGAGTGCGGCCTGTCCCGGGTCCGCCCGCCGTGTCGCAGCCGGCCAATTTGTTGTTGTTGGCCTGCGGCAACAGTGCTTTGCGGCGGTCTGTGGGGCGGTAAATCCCGGTGACTTCCGGCTTCCCTCGTTACTGTTGCGCAGCGTCGCGCACCGCACCCGGTGTCGTGGCCGCGGTGGGCAGGACCAGACAACGATGTCGAGGGAGCCGACAGCCATGGGCAGCGTGATCGACGAGGTCACCGAACTGTGTTCCCGGGGCATTCACGCCGGAGCCCGTGGCGTGCAGACCGGGTCGTTCTTACTGCACGGCTCACCGGTGGCTGCCGGCTGGCTCCTCGGGTGGCTGGTTTCTGAGTTCGGCCCGCATGTGCTCACCGGCCATGCGTTGTCGGCCGTGCCCTCGCCACTGCAGCGCATGGCACGCGGACTCGCCATTCAGCGGGCCGACACCGTCCTCGACGGCGCGCTGCGCGAGACCTTCGGTGACGACTTCGGTTCGGCAGTCCACCATCCGCTGGAGACCTACACCGCACGCCGGCCGAGCCTGGCCGGGTTGGTGTCGGCCGCGCGGGACCGCCGCCGCTACTGCGCGACGACATCGGACATCTCCTACGGCCCCGGCGGCCGCAACCAATTGGACATCTGGCGTCGCCCCGATCTGCCCGACGGCAGCCGCGCGCCGGTGCTGATTCAGGTTCCCGGTGGCGGATGGTCGATCAATGACAAACGGGGACAGGCCTACCCGCTGATGAGCCGGATGGTTGAGCTCGGCTGGATCTGCGTGCCGATCAACTACAGCCGCAGCCCCGGCGCCGCGTGGCCGACCCACATCACCGACGTCAAGCGCGCGATCGCCTGGGTGCGTGAAAACATCGCCGACTACGGCGGCGACCCGGACTTCATCGCCATCACAGGCGGCTCGGCCGGCGGGCATCTGAGTTCACTGGCGGCCCTGACCGCCGGCGACGAACGACTGCAACCGGGCTTTGAGGACGCCGACACCAGCGTGCAGGCAGCTGCACCGCACTACGGGGTCTACGACCTCACTGTTGACGGCGCCATGCACGCATTGATGATGCCGCTGCTCGAACACCTGGTCATGCAGAGCCGTTTTAAGAGCAATCGGCAGATGTTCGAGGATGCCTCACCGGTTTATCGGGTGCACCGCAATGCCCCGCCGTTTTTCATCCTGCACGGCGAGAACGATGACGTCGTTCCGAACGCCCAGGCCCGCGCGTTCGCCGGTGCGCTGCGTTCGGCCGGAGCCCGGACGGTGTCCTATGCCGAGATCCCTCATGCGCACCACGCGTTCGACACCATCGCCACCCTGCGGTGCCAGCTGGCGGCCGAAGCCGTCGCGGCATTCCTCGGCATCGTCTACGGCCGTCATGTGGCGGCCCGCGGTCGGCGCCGGACGGCCGTCGGTCGCTCCGCCGGCTGACCCTCGCCGTCGGCGATCACCCTCTGGGTCCAGAACAGGACCGATAATCCGGCTCCACCGGCGTGTCGCTCCGACTAGCGTGGTGGGGCAGCCAGGTGGCCCGGTTCGCAGAGGAGGTATCGATGAGCGGCCCTGCGGGCGTATCGGGACCGCCGTCCGAACTCGGTGCCTTTGACCTGCTCATGCATCGCGGTGAAGCCAACCCGCGGACCAGGTCGGGGATCATGGCCCTGGAGATTCTCGACTGCACGCCGGACTGGGAACGTTTCCTGACCCGATTCGAGAATGCCTCCCGCAAAGTGCTGCGGCTGCGCCAGAAGGTCGTCATGCCGACCCTGCCCACCGGTCCGGCCCGCTGGGTTGTCGATCCCGACTTCAACCTCGACTTTCACGTGCGCCGGGTCCGGGTGCCCGAGCCGGGCACTCTGCGCGACGTTCTTGATCTGGCCGAGGTGATGCTGCAGTCGCCGCTGGACATCTCCCGGCCGCTGTGGACGGCCACCCTGGTCGAAGGACTTGAGGGCGGCAAGGCTGCCACCCTGTTGCACCTGAGCCACGCCGTCACCGATGGCGTCGGTGCCGCGACGATGTTCGCCGAGATCTACGACCTGGAGCGCAACCCGCCCGCCAAACCCGTCCCGCCGATGCCGGTGCCACAGGACATCACGCCCAACGACCTGATGCGCGAGGGCTTTAACCATCTGCCGGGAGTGATCGCCGGCGGCATCGCCGAGGCGGTGTCCGGCGGGTTGGGATTCCTCGGCCGCGTGGTGAGCAATCCGGGCTCGGCGCTGTTCGGTGCGATGGACTACGCGCGCTCCGGGCGTCGGATGGTCAGTCGCGCGGCCGAGCCGTCGCCGCTCCTGCGCCGTCGCAGCCTGTCCACCCGCACTGAGGCCATCGAAATGAAGCTCGGCGACCTGCATCGGGCCGCACGCGCCGCGGAGGGCTCGATCAATGACGCCTATCTGGCCGGGTTGTGCGGTGCGCTGCGGCTGTATCACGAGGCGCTCGGCGTCCCGATCAACTCACTGCCCATGGCCGTGCCGGTGAATCTGCGGGCCGAGGCCGATCCCGCCGGCGGCAACCGATTCGCCGGGGTGAATCTCGCCGCTCCGGTCGGTGTCGTCGATCCGACGGTGCGCATTCAGAAGATCCGCAAGCAGATGATCCAGCGACGCGAAGAGGCGGCGATCGACATGATCGGAGCCGTCGCACCGTTGCTCGCACTGCTGCCCGACGCGGCGCTTGAAGCGATGAGTGGTTCCGTCATCGCATCAGATGTTCAGGCCAGTAATGTGCCGGGCTATCCCGGAGACACCTACATCGCCGGCGCACAGGTGTTGCGGCAGTTCGGAATCGGGCCCTTGCCGGGTGTCGCGATGATGGTGGTGCTGATCTCGCGCGGCGGGAATGCGACCATCACCGCTCGTTACGACCGTGCCGCCGTCGCCCACCCCGAACTCTTCGCGCAGTGCCTGCGGGAGGGTTTCGACGAGGTGCTCGCCCTTGCCGGAGATCCGCGGGTGCGGGTGATCCCGTAGTCGTTTCCCGACCATCCGGAAGAATCCCACTCTGTGAACGGATCGGTGGCCTATTCATGACCGACAAGAGCAGCACACCTCCACAGAATCT
>CALQLM010000256.1 GCA_943331415.1 Bifidobacterium breve | reverse complement strand
CGAATGACCGGGATTCACCGGGTCACGCACGGGGAACCGGCAAACGCGCCCCGGCGCGGCCGTGACAGACTTGCTGATGTGACTCGTCCCCGTCCGAGAACTTCGCCGGTGATGACCGGTGCGGTAGATCTCTCCGGCCTCAAACAACGCGCGCAGCAGGGTTCGGCAGCCGGCGCTCCCGGTGGCGTCGACGTCACCGAGATCAACTTCGAGGCCGAGGTCCTCGTTCGCTCCGGCGAAGTTCCCGTGGTCGTCCTGCTGTGGTCGCCGCGCAGCGAGGCCAGTGTCCAACTCGCCGACGCGCTGGCCGGCCTCGCCGCCGCCGACAATGGGAAGTGGTCGTTGGCCACCGTCAATGTCGACACCGCGCCGCGGGTGGCCTCCATGTTCGGCGTCGAGGCGGTGCCCACGGTGGTGGCCCTGGCCGCCGGACAGCCGCTGGCCAGCTTCGAGGGTTCCCAGCCGCCGGATCAGCTGCGGCGCTGGGTCGACTCGCTGCTGGCAGCAACAGCCGGCACGTTCGGCGCTGAAACGGGCGCCGAAGCCGAAACCGTCGACCCCGCTCTCACCGCGGCCCGAGACACGCTGGAGGCCGGGGACTTCGCCGCCGCTGCGGCTGCCTATCAGGCGATCCTCGATGCCGACCCCACTCATGCCGAGGCCAAGGGGGCGCTGCGTCAGATCGCGTTTCTCACGCGCGCCGGGGACGTGGTGCCGGATGCCGTGGCGTCAGCCGATGCCGCACCGGACGATATCGATGCGAATTTCGCCGCCGCCGATGCGCAGATCCTCAGCCAGGACGTCACCGGTGCGTTCGACCGGTTGATTGGGTTGGTGAAACGGACCGCGGGCGACGAGCGCACCCGGGTCCGAACCCGCCTGATCGAACTGTTCGAGCTATTCGATCCGGCCGATCCGGATGTGATCGCCGGTCGCCGCAACCTGGCGAACGCGCTGTACTGACGTCAGCAGGGCTCCAGCCAAACCGCCGAGGTCGGCGGCAGCACCAGTTCAGCGGACGCGGGACGTCCGTGCCAGGGTCGCTCTGCCGCCTCCACGAAACCAAAGTTGCCGATGCCGGAACCGTTGTAGACGGTCGCGTCACTGTTGAGCACCTCGCGCCAGGTACCGGCGCGCGGGAGTCCGAGGCGATAGCGGGCGTGCTCGCTGCCGGCGAAGTTGAATACGCACGCCAGCACCGAACCATCTGAGCCGTAGCGCAGGAAGCTCAACACATTGCTCGCCGAATCGTTCGCGTCAATCCAGGAGTATCCCTCGGGTCGACTGTCCTGGCTCCACAGCGCCGGATGGCGCCGGTAGACGGCGTTGACGTCTGCCATGAAGTGCGAGATTCCCGAGGAGAAACTGTTCTCATCGAGTTGATACCAGTCAACGCCGCGTTCTTCGGACCACTCGGCGCGCTGGCCGAACTCTTGGCCCATGAAAAGTAACTTCTTACCGGGATGGGCCCACTGATATGCGAGCAGGCTGCGCAGGCCCGCCGCCTTGACATGGTCATTGCCTGGCATCCGGCCCCACAGTGTGCCCTTACCGTGCACCACCTCATCGTGGCTGATCGGTAGCACGTAATTCTCGCTGTAGGCATAGAGCATGGAGAACGTCATCTCGTGGTGGTGGAAGCTCCGATAGATCGGATCGCGGCTGATGTAGTCAAGGGTGTCGTGCATCCACCCCATGTTCCATTTCATCGAAAAGCCAAGCCCACCAATATTTGTGGGTCGGGTCACGCCCGGCCAGGAAGTCGACTCCTCAGCGATGGTGACGATGCCCGGGATGATCTTGTGCACGGTGGCGTTCATTTCCTGGAGGAACTGCACTGCCTCCAGATTCTCGCGTCCGCCGTATGCATTTGGACTCCAGCCGCCGTCGGGACGCGAGTAGTCCAGATAGAGCATCGACGCGACCGCATCGACACGGAGTCCGTCGATGTGAAACTCGCCCAGCCAGTACAGCGCGTTGGCCACCAGGAAGTTCCGCACCTCCGGGCGTCCGAAGTCGAAAACGTACGTACCCCAGTCGAGTTGCTCACCGCGGCGCGGATCGGAGTGCTCGTAAAGGGCCGTGCCGTCGAAGCGGCCCAGCGCCCAGCTGTCCTTGGGAAAGTGCGCCGGAACCCAGTCCACGATGACACCGATACCGGCCTGGTGCAGCGCATCAACGAGGAAGCGAAAATCGTCGGGGGTGCCGAATCGTGACGTCGGCGCATAGTAGGACGTCACCTGGTAACCCCAGGATCCGCCGAAGGGATGTTCGGCAACCGGTAACAGCTCGACATGGGTGAAACCCTGCGCCACAACGTATTCGGTGAGCTGGCCGGCCAGTTCGCGATAGGTCAGTCCAGGCCGCCACGAGCCCAGATGGACCTCGTAGGTGCTCATCGGCTCGAACACCGGATTTCCCTCGGCGCGCCTGGTCATCCACGATGCGTCGTTCCAGGTGTAGTTCGAAACGAATACCCGCGAAGCGGTATGCGGCGGCACCTCGGTGGCGAACGCCACCGGGTCGGCCCGATCGGTGATCGATCCATCGACTCCGTGCACTCGAAACTTGTACAGGCCGTCGGCGGCGAAGTCCGGCCAGAACAGTTCCCAGACCCCCGATGAGCCCAACACCCGCATCGGCGCGTCATGGGAGTCCCACCCGTTGAATTCACCGATCAAGCTGACGCCCTTGGCATTCGGCGCCCAGACCGCGAAGGACACCCCCTCGACTTCACCATCGGCGGTGGTGAAGGTTCGCGGATGAGCCCCGAGGATCTCCCACAGCCGTTCGTGGCGGCCCTCGGCGAACAGGTGCAGATCGACTTCGCCCAGGGTCGGAAGAAAACGGTACCCATCTGCCATGACGCGGGTGTCCGGGTGATCGCCGTCGGAGTAGCTGACCTCGAGTCGGTAGTCGATGAGTTCGGTAAACGGCAGCTCCACCGCGAACAGTCCGGAGTCGATGTGGGTCATCGGGTACCGCTGCCCTCCGACGAGTGCCACCACCTCGCGCGCGTGCGGCCGCAGGGCGCGGATCACCGTCTGTTCGCCGTACTCGTGTGCTCCGAGGATGCTGTGCGGATCGTGGTGCACGCCGGCGACGAGTCGGGCGAGCTCGCCTGGATCCGGTGCCAGGTGGCTGGTGACGCGTTTGCGGGTCATCGCGGGTTCATTTCGCGGTTCATTCCCGGCGTAGCAGGTTCGTACGCTGATCGGCGGGGATCACCGGCATGTTGAGAATGTGAGCGACAGCCCTGGCCGGCTCCAGGCGGACGAAATTGTCCTGGCCCCACTGGTATTCCTCCCCGCTGATTTCGTCACGGACCCAGAACCGGTCGTAGGGAGCCATCGCGAGCGCGCCCATGTCCAGCCAGAGCGTGCCCTGCTCGGCGGCGAAGGGATTCAGCGTTACAACGACAAGGACCGTGTCACCCGACACCGGATCGAACTTGCTGTAAGCCAACAGGGCGTCGTTATCGATGTGATGGAACCGGATGGTGCGCAGTTGACACAGCGCCGGGTGCAGTCCTCGAATCTCATTGAGCCGGGTCAGGAATGGCTCCAGTGAACGGCCGGCTGCGAGCGCGCCGGCGAAGTCCCGCGGACGCAATTCGTATTTCTCGGAATCGAGGTACTCCTCGCTTCCAGGGCTCACCGCCGCGCTCTCGAAAAGCTCGTAACCCGAATACACCCCCCACGATGTGCCCATCGTCGCGGCCAGTACGGCGCGGATGGCGAACATGCCCGGACCGCCGTGCTGCAGGCTCTCGTGCAGGATGTCCGGTGTATTAACGAAAAGATTGGGCCGCGCGTAGT
>CALQLM010000255.1 GCA_943331415.1 Bifidobacterium breve | reverse complement strand
GATATCGACCACGGCACCTACCCGTTCGTCACCTCGTCCAACCCCACCGCCGGGGGCGCAGCGGTCGGCAGTGGAATCGGGCCGACCCGCATCACGACCGTGCTGGGCATCCTGAAGGCCTATACGACCCGGGTGGGCTCGGGACCGTTCCCCACCGAGTTGTTCGACTCCAGCGGCGAGTACCTGTCCAAGACCGGCGGTGAGGTGGGCGTGACCACCGGCCGACAACGGCGGTGCGGCTGGTTCGATGCTGTCATCGCCCGTTACGCCACCCGCGTCAACGGCATCACCGACTACTTCCTGACCAAACTCGACGTGTTGTCCAGCCTGGAAACTGTTCCGGTGTGTGTCGGATACACAGTCGATGGAAAGCGCACCGACGATATGCCCATGACCCAGAGCGATATCGCCCGTGCGGTGCCGATCTACGAGGAGTTGCCCGGTTGGTGGGAGGACATCTCTGGAGCGCGGGAGTTCGACGATCTCCCGGCAAAGGCCCGGGATTATGTGCTCCGATTGGAAGAGCTTGCGGGAGCACCGGTTTCGTGTATCGGGGTGGGGCCGGGGAGGGATCAGACGATCGTGCGCCGCGATGTGCTGGCGGCGCGGGCGTGATGAGCGTTTGCGCGAAGAACCGACGACCGTGACGTCGGAACCAGACCCGCATGACCTCGATCCCGATTACGACAAGCACGGTGGGTTCCCCCGGTTTCAGGTCCTTGACGAGCCCGCGGGTTTCGGCCGTTTCGTCGCGGCCATGCGCCGCGCCCAGGATCTCGCGGTGTCGGCGGATGTTTCCGACTGGGATCAGGCCGCGGATCGTGTCGAGGACCTCATCGCCTACCTTGCTCCACATGAGGCCCCGGGTGGGGTGGCCCCGGCCGGTCGGGTTGCGAGCGTTCCGGGTGCGGGCAGCATCATGATGCCGCCGTGGGAGATCCGCCGCTTCGATGCGGAGATCGTCGAGATCGGCGTGCAGTTCAGTCGCTATCACGTCGGCGGCAATAACGCCGTGCATGGCGGGATGATCGCGATGATGCTCGACGTGATGTGCGGCATCATCATCCACGCCATCGGCCGGCCGATCAGCCGTACCGCATATCTGCATGTCGATTACCGCAACGTCACCCCGATCGATGTGCCACTGACGGTGCGTGGCTGGGCGTCGAAGATCGAGGGCCGCAAAACATTCGTCAACTCTGAGCTGACCGATTCCGACGGCACGATTCTCGCCGAGGCGAACGGCTTGATGGTGCGGCTCTTGCCCGGTCAGCCGTGACAATCCCGTCGGCGTAGGCCGACAAGTGACAAACTGACCCGATGGCAACACGGACACCACATAGCCTCATGACACCCCGCGCCGCCGCGTTGGCCGGCGTGCTGTTCGCCCTGCTGTTTGGCGCGGTCATCATCCTGATCCGCTCGTCGCTGCCTGAGGGGGCGCAACCAGGCTCGCGGTGGATTGACACCGGCAGCGACAAGATCAGGCTCGCTGCGGAGCTGATGCCGTTCGCGGGCATCTGCTTCCTGTGGTTCATCGGTGTGGTGCGCGCCAATCTCGGGCGGTTCGAGGACAAGTTCTTCGCCACCGTGACCCTCGGCAGCGGCCTGCTGTTCCTGGCGATGATGTTCACCGCCTCAGCCGTAGGTGTCGGGCTGGTTGAAAGTCGGCACTACTCCCTTGGCGGGACGGGTGAGGTGGGGGTCTTCGGCCAGATGCTCCTGCTGAAGCTGTCCAAGACCTATGCGCTGCGGATGGCGGCGGTCTTCATGATGTCGTTGGCCACCATCTGGCTGCGGACCGAACTGATGCCGCGCTGGATGGTGGTAGTCAGTTACGTGGCGGCGCTGACCCTGATCATCGGTGGCGACACCACCCTGTGGCTGACGCTGGCCTTCCCGGTCTGGGTACTGATCGTCAGTGGGCTGTTTCTGGTTCGGGCCGGGGTGTTCGAGAAACACCGTGCTGAGTTCCTCGATGGTTAAGCGGGACTCTCGATCTCGTCCCGAGTGAAGGCGGGCCACCAGATCGCCGGACCGATCAACGTGAACAAAGCCGGGATGACCACGGTGCGCACCACGAAGGTGTCCAGCAGGATGCCAAGGCCGACGATGATGCCGAGTTGGGTTAGCGCGATCAGCGGCAGCACGCCAAGCACGGCGAACACCGCCGCCAGCACGATGCCCGCGCTGGTGATCACCGCGCCGGTTGCCGAGACCGCGCGCACGATACCGCCGCGGGTGCCGTTCAGCGGGGTCTCCTCCTGGGCCCGGGTCACCAGGAAAATGGTGTAGTCGACCCCGAGCGCCACCAGGAACAGGAACGCGAATAGCGGAGTCGTGTTGTCCAGGGCCGGGAAGCCCAGCAGGTGCACGCTGACCCACCCGCCCATCCCGAGCGCCGCCAGCGTCGAGAGCGTTGTCGTGGCCACCAACACCAGTGGCGCCAGCACCGCCCGCAGCAGGGCGTAAAGCACCGCGAGTACGACGATGAGGATCGCGGGGATCACTACCCAGCGGTCTCGGACCGCAGTGTTCTTTGTGTCCAGCGCAGTGGCATCCGAGCCGCCGATGAGTGCGCCGGGATCGGCCTCATGTACCGAATCACGGAGTGCGGCAACGGTGGCAAAGGCGGCATCAGAGGCTGGCGTCGCGTCGAGTACGACCTGCCATTGGCTGAGTCCGGTATCGGAGACCCCGGCCGGTGTGATGGATGCGATACCCGGCGTGGCCGCCAGCGCCGCCTGCACCGCATCGGTGCGGTCGGTCTGCGCGATGACCCGGGTCGGGTCGGTGAGCCCGCCGGGAAAGTGCGCGGACAGTGTCTTGAACCCGGTGACGGAGTCGGCGCGAACCCGGAACTGATCGATTAGTGACAAGCCCACTGGGATTCCGATCAGCCCGGTGGCAAGGATGCCCAGCACAAGGATTGATGCCACCGTCACCCGCCCGGCGTGACCGGATACCCAGTCGGCCACGCGATGCCAGGCGCCGGTGGTGGTGATCTCCGCTGATCCGGCCCGAGGGATGAAGGGCCAGAACAACTTCGGGCCGAAAAGCGCCAGCAGCGGCGGCAATACCAGTAGGACGAAGAGGGCGGCCACCAGCAGGCCTGAGGCGGCCTGCACGCCGAGGCTGCGGGTGGTGGGCGAGGAAGCCAGCAGCAGCGAGAGCAGCGCCAGCACCACGGTGGCGTTACTGGCTACGATCGCCGGCCCGGCGAACCGTACGGCCGTGCGCAGGGCTTGTCGGTGCGCCGGCTCCCGCCGCAATTCCTCGCGGTAGCGCGAGATCAACAGCAGGGCATAGTTGGTGCCGGCGCCGAATACCAGCACGCTGGTGATTCCCGTCGTCGATCCGTCGCCACCCAGTCCCGTCGATTCGGCGACAGCCGATCCCACCACTGCCGCGATCCGGTCGGCGAAGGCAATCACCAGTAACGGAACCAGCCAGAGCACCGGGGACCGGTAGGTGATGATCAACAGCAGCGCCACGACGGCTCCCGTGACGGCCAGCAGGTTGATATTGGCGCCTGCGAAGGAGTTGGCGATATCGGCGCCGAACGCCGGGCCTCCTGTGACGTTGGCGACCACACCATCGGGCAGGCCGTCGCGGGCCGAATCGCGCAACGCTTTCACCGCATCGGAGAGCCCAAACCCGGTGAGATCGGGGCTCAGCGCCACCGGTGCCACTGCGGCCATCCCGTCGGCCGACGGGATGACCGGCGGTCCTGGCGCATCGATCACGCCGTTCACGCCGGCCATTCGGTCGCGGGCCTGCTGAGCTGCGGCCAGATCATCCGGGGACAGCGCCGCACCGTCGGCCCGG
>CALQLM010000254.1 GCA_943331415.1 Bifidobacterium breve | reverse complement strand
GACGACGGCATATCTGCTATGCCGCCAGTTGGACAATATCGAGGACTGTTCACAGCCGTTGAGTTGGCAGCGGGAGCGATTCGCCGAGTTCGCCCAATTACTTCTCGAACCCGCAGCCGCGGCCACACAGTTGACCAAGTGGGAAGACATGCAGTGGCCGGGCATATCCGAGGATGAACGCTCACTGATGACGGTGGAGGGCGGCGGGCCTCTTTGGATGATCTACGCGACATTCCCACCCCGGGTCCGATCAATCCTCCGTAACTGGATCTCACTCATGGCCGACGGGATGGAGTCGGCACTCGACTCGGCGCAGTCCCAGAAAGTGGTGGTCCACGGAAACGTACGCGTGTTGGCCACTCCGGACGCCTACAACGACTACTGCTACTCGGTGGCCGGAACCGTCGGGGGCATGGGCACCGAACTCGTGATCGATCACTACGGGCTATCGGGCGACGTGGCGAAAAACCTCTTGGCCGGCAGTGAAGCGTGCGGTCGCGCTCTGCAGAAGACCAACGTTCTGAAGGATTTTGCCGACGACCTTGCCCGCGGGATCTGCTATCTGCCCAATGAGTGGCTGAGCACGATCAACCATTCGCCGCTGTATCTGGCGGGCGCTCCAGACGATTGGATCCAGGATCTGATCGGCGATATTTTGGATGAGTTACGTGGCGCCACGTCCTATGTGCTCGATGTGCCGCAACGGGCCATCGGCTATCGCATCGCCAGCCTGATGTGTCTTCTGCCTGCTTATGAAACGGTGTTGAGCGCGGCTCAACGTCGAACTGATCTCTTCACTGGTGAACACCAGATCAAGATCGAGCGCGCGACCATGATGCGGTGTATTCACGACGCAGTCTCCATGGCAGCCGATGACGACGCCATTTACCGAAGCAGCCAAGGCCTCGAGCAAGCGGCTCGCGAGGCGTTGCAGCCAGAGATCCCAGCCCCCTAGACCCTCTCCAGCTGATTACAGTCCGACCTCCGCAGGTACTGGCGCGGGCGTTACCGTGAGAACTGTTGCGCCAACTGCGATTTCACTGAGGGCCGTGGGCTCGACTGACCCGAACTTCCTCGCGTTGAGAATGATGATCGGTGTGATCAGCGGGTAGCCGGCATTTTCAATAACTTGACGGTCGAAGGTCACCAGCGGGGTCCCTGCAGTGACCCGCTGACCCTTGGCGACATGCACGTCGAAGCCCTCACCCTTGAGCTTGACCGTATCGATACCGACATGGATGAGAACCTCGACTCCACTGTCGAGAAGGAGTCCGAAGGCATGGCCCGTCGGCTGGGCAGCCACGATGACACCTGAACCGGGTGCGTAGGCGGTGTTGCCCGACGGGATGACCGCGATGCCCGGTCCCAGGGTTCCCCTGCTGAACACCGGATCAGGTACATCACCGAGGGCAACGACCGTGCCTGCCAGCGGCGACAGAACCTCGGTGACCACTCCCGCGTCGCCGGCAGCCTTAGTCTGTGCGGCGGCGATCAATGTGTCGGTGCTGGCCTGCGACATCGGGCCTTCCAGATCGGCGACTGAGACTTCCGCGGCGGACAGTTCTGCCGCCTGCTCAGGTGAGCGGTATCCGGAGAAGATGACCAGGACCATCGAGGTGATGAACGCCGCGGCGATGGCGAACGCATACAACGCCATGTTGTCGAACGCCGGGATGGTCAGCAGCGAGGTGAAGACGAATGCGCTCGTCTTGACGCCGCCGCCGAGACCGATGATGAGACCTCCCACCAGACAGCCCACCAGCATTCGTGGATAGATCCGTTTGAAGCGCAGATGGATTCCGTACAGCGACGGTTCGGAGATACCTCCGAGTAGACCGGCAGCCAGTCCGCCGATCGCGGTCTGGCGCATCTGGGCGTCGCGCTCCCGCCAGGCCAGGAAGAGCACGCCTGCAGTAGCACCGAAGCAGGCGAAGTTCCATGCGCCCATCGGGCCTTGGATGTAGTCGTAACCCAGCGTCTGGATGTTCAGAAGCATGATGGCGTTGATCGGCCAGTGCAGACCCAGCGGCACCATGAACGGGTAGGCAAGGGGAATAAGGATCGCGAAGATCAGCGGAGAGAAGTCGTTGATGGACTTCAGGATGTTGGCTAGGCCGGCACCGGTGTAGACGCCGATCGGGCCGATCAGGAATGCCGTCAGCGGGATCATGATCAGCATCGACAGGAACGGAACGAAGATCAGCTGGACGTTCTCCGGGATGATCCTCTTCAGCAACTTGTAGAGCGGTCCAAGCACAGCGGCCATCAGCAGCGGCGGGAACACCTGCGAGCTGTAGTTGAAGATCGTCAACGGCAGCCCGAAGATCTGCACGACATCGACTGTCGAGCCGAAGACATTCTGGGGGGAGGCGACCTCTTTGAGCGCGGCGAAGCCCGGCAGCATCACGACCGCCATGATGGCGAATCCGACCCAGGGGTCGGCGTTGAGTTTCTTCGATGCGTTGTAGGCCACCATCAGGGGGAGGAACACGAACACGCTCTGCCAGCACAGGTTGACGAATTGCCACGACGGCGACAACTCGGTACGCGGGTCTGCCCAGTTCGGGATGACCTTGAGTGTGCTCATCAACGCCATAAAGGTGATGAACAGCGACGCCCCCAACAGCGCACCGAGGATCGGACGGAATGAGTCGGAGAGGAATTCGAAGAACGAGTCCAGCCAGGCGAACTTGCCGCGCGGGCCCTTGGCACGGGCCGCGGCCTTGATCGCGGCGGCATCGTCGGCGCCCGCACCACCGTCCATGCCCGGCAGCGCCTTGATCTGGTTGTAGACCGTCTGCACTCCCCCGCCGATGACCACCTGATAGCGGTTGCCCGCCTGGGGCACCGCACCGAGCACGCCTGACACGGACTCGAGGTCGGACTGTGTGACGCCGGCGGTGTCGCGGAGCTGGAACCGTAGGCGGGTCGCGCAGTGCGAGAGGCTCTCGATGTTGGCCGCCCCGCCGAGCTTATTGACGATGTCGGCAGCTGTATTCGAAGTCATGTCTGGTCCCAACCCTCCGCGAAGCCCCTCGGGCCAGGCCCGGCCGAGGTGAGCCGATGGTATCGGCGCAACGGCCCTCGCAGGACCGGATTGGTTGCGCAGCCGTCAGGTTCAGGGCACCGCTGGTGCCCCGGTCGCGGCAACCCGAAGACGCTCCGGCTGCGGTGACCACACCGTCTCCTGGCTCTGGGAGTCCGCCCGCGCGCAGTAGGCGGCAGTTCCGGTCTCATCGACTGCGGCCGCACCCAGCACCGCGCAATCCGCTCCGATGACCACCACGGGCAGGTCCATCCGCGCGGAGATCGCCGGGGGCGGTGGCGTGGTGGGCACCGGTCGGCCGTCGGTGTCTGTGTGACCGGGTAAGAGCACAACTGCCGCGCCGACCGCCCCGGCGATGAGTGCAACGCCCACCGCGGCCGGGATCCAACGTTTCCTGTCTGGAGGCTGCTGCGGTCTGCGGTGGCGGGCCGCCATCCCGCCCGCCGACTCGAGCGCATCCTGCAGCGCCGCCGCAAAGTCCCTGCAGCACGCGAAGCGGTCTGCCGGATCTTTCGCCAGCGCCTTGGCGAAGACGGGCCCGAGCCGCACCAGATCGGGATGCCCGGCACCGATCGACGGCGGCTGCGCGCTGAGGTGCTTGCTGATGACGACAGCCGGATTGCTATTCGCGAAAGGTGCTGTGCCGGTGAGCATATGGTAGGCCGTCGCAGCCAGTCCGTACTGATCGGAGCGGCCGTCGATCGGATCGCCCCTGAGTTGCTCAGGTGCCGCGTAGTTCACCGTGCCGACGGTCATATCGGCACCGGTCAGGTCGCTGGATTGGCCG
>CALQLM010000253.1 GCA_943331415.1 Bifidobacterium breve | reverse complement strand
TGGAGCATGGGCAGAACGCAGGATTGCCCGTTTGCGTGGTTGCCACACGGGGGACGGACCGGAGAAAAGTCAGCATCCGCCAACGGATATCGAATCATTGAAGTGGTCCCCCCACCGTCGTTAAGGCGCTTGGCTGTCCGGGGTCTGGGGTGCGGCCATTGGAGAGGCCACGGCGTCTTGTGCTGAACAATCCACTGCTGGGCCTTGATCGCGCTAGAGCCTTTCGACCCCAGAGCCTTTCGAACCCAGCCTCTTTCGACCCCAGCCCTCAGTCGTTATCGGACAGCAGTTGCAATGCCAGCCGTGGGCACTTCTTCACCGCGGCCCGCGCGTACTTGAGCTGGTCCTCGGGAATCTCCGGCTCACGGGAACCCGTCCGCGACACCGGATAGCCCCAGTCATCACGGTCCAGAAGCTCTGGCAGCAACTCGGTGCACAGCCCGCGGCCGTCGCACAGCGTCCAATCGATATGCAGCCGGCTCATGAGGGCCACCCGCCCAGCATGCGCTCCGCGCCATCCCTGTCCACCATTCGCGCCGGAAACCCCAGGGACGCAACCCATTCCGGTGCGCGATAGCCGCGGATAATCGCTGCCGTGCTGATGGTGTTGGCCTCCAGGCAACTGCCCGCTGCGACGCTGACACTGCGCCATACCGGATCGGCGGAGTGTCCGGATCGGGGATCGATGATGTGGTGCAGCGTTTCGCCGCCGCGGTGCCAACGCCGCCGTTGAGTGCTGGAGGTGGCCAAACCGGTATCGGTGCCGATCGTCACCTGGCTGGCCGGATCGTCGTCGGTGTCCTGCACCAGGACCTGCCAGCCGGCCTCCGGTGCCGGGCCGGCCGTGGTGAGATCGCCGCCGAGGTTGACCAGCACACCGCTGCCGGTCTGCTCGAACACCAGGTGGGCGCACCGGTCGGCGGCGACGGCTTTGGCGGTGGCTCCGAGGTCGAGCAGCGTGCCCGGTGGAATGCGAATGCTGCTCCCGTCGAACTCAATGTGGGTCCAGTCAACCGGGATGGTCACCGAGGCCACTCGCGGCGCGGCGGGGGAAACATTGTCGATATCGCGGTCATAACCCAGCGCGATCAGAGCCGAACCGACCGTCGGATCCACATCACCATCGGTCAGTCGCGCCGCGTGCAGTGCGGCCTCGATCAGATCGGCCAGCACCGTGCTGACCGGTGTGCGGGCCCCGCCGGACTGCGCCAGAGCGCAAATCTCCGAATCGGGTCGGAATCGCGAGGCCGCGACCTCGATGGCATCGAGCTCGGCATCCACCACCTCGCGCGCGCGGGCCAGCGCCGCGGGGTCGGTGACCAGCAGATGCATATCGATACTCCACCGATTCCACGCGCACTCGACGACCGGTATCGAGGCGGTCGGCGAATCCATGCGGCTCATTCTGCCGTGGCGTTCTGTGAGCGCTGAAAGATTTCCCGTGACACCCTTGGAAACCGTGCCCGAGATCTCCCCGTCGTTACTGCTCGTCGAGGACGATCGCGCGCTGAGCGCCATGCTGGTCGACCTGTTCAGCGGCGAGGGCTACCGGGTCCAGACCGCGTTCGACGGACAGCAGGGCTTGCACCTCGGCCTGACCGGCGACTTCGACGCGATGATCTGCGACCGCGGCCTGCCGGTCATGGATGGTGCCGAATTGGTGGCAGTGCTGCGCTCGCGCGGAGTCGCCACGCCCGCGCTGATCCTCACCGCCCGCGGATCCGTCGAGGACCGGGTCGAAGGTCTCGACGCCGGGGCCCAGGACTATCTGGTCAAGCCGTTCGAGATTCCCGAATTACTGGCCCGGATCCGAGCGCTGGTGCGCCGCAGCGACGACGCGGCGACGGTGCTGCAGGCCGGCGGACTGCGGCTTGACCTCATCTCTCGGCGGGTCAGCGGAGCCACACCCGACGGAGTTGAGGTGGAACTGTCTGATCGTGAAGCCGCACTCCTGGCCGAACTGATGGGTGCCCCCACGCTTGTTTTCACCCGCGCGCAACTGCTCGACCGGGCATTCGACGGAGCCGAGTCCGATGGCACCATCGACCTGTATGTGCACTATCTGCGTCGCAAACTCGGCAAGAAAGTGATCCGGACCATTCACGGTTCGGGCTACCGGTTTGGCCTCGAATGATCACACCGGCTCGGGGTCAGCCCTGAACCGGCTCGCGCGAACCCTCCTGACCGTCGTCCTGGCGACGGGCGGCCTTGGGGGGGGTTCGGCGGCCACCCCCACCGACGGTGGAAAACTCACCGTCTTCGCCGCGGCGTCCCTGAAGACGGCGTTCTCGGACATCGGTGCGCAGTTCACGACCGATAACCCCGGCACCGAGGTGGAGTTCTCCTTCGCTGGCTCCGCCGATCTGGCGACGCAGTTGACCCAGGGCGCTCCCGCGGATGTGTTCGCCGCTGCCGACGGCAGGACCATGAGCAGGGTGGAACAGGCCGGCCTGCTGGCCGGTCCGGCCGTCACCTTCGCCTCCAACACGCTGACCATCGTTGTGGCGCCGGGTAATCCGAAGAGGATCACCTCCTTCCAGGATCTGACGCAGGCGGGTCTGGCGGTGGTGGTGTGCGCGCCGCAGGTGCCGTGCGGATCGGCGACGCAGAAAGTGCAGGAGGCGGCCGGCACGCGATTGAATCCGGTCAGCGAGGAATCCCAAGTCACCGATGTGCTCAACAAAGTCGTCACCGGGCAGGCCGACGCCGGCCTCGTCTACGTCACCGACGCACTCGCTGCCGGGGACTCGGTGACCGCGGTGGCGTTTCCCGAGTCCGCGCGCGCGTCCAACACCTATCCGATCGCGGTGCTCACGGATGCGCAGAATCCGGAACTGGCCCAGAAGTTCGTGGACCTCGTCACCGGGGCGGCGGGCCGGACGATCTTGAGCGCGGCGGGTTTCGCCAAGCCCTGAACCCACGCCGCGGATCGGTTCTGTCAGAGGGTCGGATTACGGTAGTCACAATGGCCTTATACATTCACCGCGCGGAGCGCACCGACGTCCTTGCGGACGGACTCGGCGCGCTACTGGCCACCCCGCCCCCGGATCCATTCGCCCCCGATCTCGTCATGGTGCCGGCCCGCGGCGTGGAACGGTGGCTCAGCCAGCGCCTGTCGCATGTCCTGGGCCGAGGATCGGGGGAAGACGGTGTCTGCGCCGGGGTGTCATTCCGCTCACCGGCCTCGCTGATCGCCGAGATCGCCGGTACCCGCGATCACGACCCGTGGTCACCGGACGCCATGACCTGGCCACTACTGGAAGTCATCGACGCGAATCTGGACGAGCCGTGGTGCCACACCCTGGCCACCCACCTCGGCCAGTTCGCCACCGATGATGAGAAGGAATTGCGCCAGGGCCGGCGCTATGCGGTCACGCGCCGGCTGGCCGGACTGTTCGCCTCCTACGCGCGGCAGCGTCCACAACTGCTGGCCGACTGGCTGTCGGGTGACGTCGGGGATCTCGCTGACGATCTGGCCTGGCAGCCGCAGCTGTGGCAGCGGCTGGTGGCGGCCATGGCCATCGACCCACCTCATATCCGGCACGCCAACACCATTGCGCGGCTGCATGATTCAGCGTCCGCGCTGCCCGCCCGGCTGTCGCTGTTCGGCCATACCCGGCTGCCCGCCACCGATATCGAGTTGCTTGAGGCGCTGGCCACTCATCACGAACTGCATCTGTGGTTGCCGCACCCGAGCGCGCAGGCGTGGACTGCGCTTGCCGATCTGCGCGGGATCGTGCCGCGTCGCGATGATGACAGCCACCGTCGCATTACTCATCCACTGCTGGTCACCCTCGGCCGCGATGTACGCGAGCTGCAACGCAGCCTGCCCGCCACC
>CALQLM010000252.1 GCA_943331415.1 Bifidobacterium breve | reverse complement strand
GATTGCCCGACCTTGTGGAGCAGGTAACTCGAAGTATCGATAACGCTACCCGCTGGCTCATCGACGGTCCGCTGCACTTGAGCCGGGAGCAGATCGACAACGCCGGTGATACCGCCATCGCGGCATTGCGGGACAACCAGGAACGGCTGACGACCGGAGCTCTGTCCACCGCCGCGACGCTCACCGAGATCATCGCCGGCGCGTTGCTGATGCTGTTCACCCTCATCTTCCTGTTGTACGGCGGCCGCAATATCTACGACTTCCTGACGAAAATCGTTCCCGCGCATACCCGTAACCGGGTGCGCGACGCGGGCCGGGCCGGGTTCGGTTCCCTGATCGGTTATGTACGGGCGACATTCCTGGTGGCTCTTGTCGACGCGGTCGGGATCGGTGCCGGACTGGCGATCATCGGCGTTCCACTGGCGTTGCCCCTGGCCTCGCTGGTGTTTCTGGGTGCGTTCATTCCCTTGGTCGGGGCGGTGCTCACCGGGTTTCTCGCCGTCATTGTGGCGCTGTTGGCCAAGGGCTTCATTTACGCGCTGATCGCCCTCGGCCTGATCATCGCGGTCCAGCAGTTGGAGGCCCACGTACTCCAGCCGTTGGTAATGGGTCGTGCGGTATCGATCCATCCACTGGCGATCGTGCTCGCCATCTCCACCGGCGCGGTGCTTGCGGGCATCATCGGCGCGCTTTTAGCCGTGCCGCTTTTGGCCTTCCTCAATAGCGCCGTGCGGGTGCTGGCGGCCCCGGATCCCGCTGCCGAGGCGGCACATCTGGAGGTCGGCGAAGGCAGCGTCGTCATGCGCGCGCAGCCCGATGAACCGGCGATCGAGAACCGTTTCTAGAGTCGGCCTTCTCGACGCAGTAAGTCCGCGGCGCTGACCCCGCCGCCCAACTTGGCGCGCGCATTGAGTTGTTCGGTGGCGGTGTCGGTGTCCCCGGACTCCGGTCTGCTCACCGGGATCGCCCTGGTCTCCTCGGATGAGATCGGCTGGGCCGCGGGCGCCGCGTGGGTCTGGGTCCCAATCGCGGTCGTGGCGGGCTCGGTGGCCGGGGCATTGGCGATCTCATGCGTCGGTTCGTCTGACGCCACATCACCGGGAACCGAGTGACGTTTCTTGCCGCGCAGTTCGCCCAGCCACGAACCGATGTCCCGGTCGTCCGCTGTCTTGGTGACCGCGAATTTCGTCGTGGGCGCATCGCTGACCGGTTCGGGTGTCGGGGCGGCGGCGGTGACCACCCGATGCCGTGGTGTGTTCTCGGCGACGGAGTCCGCCGGGGCGGCACCGACGAGCGCCTTCTCGGGTTCGGGAAAACCGGCCCGCTTGCGCTCATCGGGCAGCGTGGTCTCGCCGAGACCGATCTTGATCTGCAGCCGCTTCATCCACTTCGGCGCCCACCAGCAGTCGTCGCCGAGCATCTTCATAATCGCCGGCACCAGGAACATTCGCACGATCGTGGCATCCAGCAACAAGGCGATCAGCAGACCGAAGGCCAGATACTTCATCATCACCAGATCGGAGAAGACGAACGCGCCGGCCACCACGGCCAGCACCAGTGCGGCCGCGGTGATCAGGCGGCCGGTGGTGGCGGTTCCGATCCGGATCGACTCGGTGGTGGACATTCCCCGGTCTCGGGCCTCCACCATGCGGGACACCAGGAACACTTCGTAGTCGGTGGACAAGCCGTAGATGACCGCAATGATCAACCCGATCATCGGAGCCATCAGCGGCTGCGGGGTGTAATTCATCACGCCTGAACCGTGGCCCTCGACGAACATCCACGTCAGAATGCCCATCGTCGATCCGAGCGTCAGCGCGCTCATCAGGGCCGCCTTGATCGGAAGCACCAGTGAGCCGAACGCCAGGAACATCAGGATCGTCGTCGTGGTGATCAGCAGCAGCACCATCAGTGGCAGCTTGGAGTACAGACTGTGGATGCTGTCCTGCTCCAATGCCGGTGTGCCGCCCACGTAGATCGACAGACCCCTGGGCGGAGAGATATCCCGTAATTCGTTGATCTTCTTGGCCGCATCGTTGCGGTTGACTAAACCGTTCTGGATCACCCGCACCGATGGATCGTTGGATACTCCGGGCCGCGGTTTCCACATCGCATCGGGGTTGTTATCCGGATCGGTGAAGCCGCTGATCGCCATGGCCTTACTGCGAATTTCGGCGACCTGCTGATCGGTGACCGGCTGTCCCTCGTCGCCCTTGATCACCAATGTCAGGGGCTCAGTGCGAAACCCCGGGAAGGTCCGGTCGAACTCCTCCTGCGCCAGCCGAACCTGGTTGTCGGGCGGCAGATACTTCTCGCTGATACCGCCTAGCGCCAACTTGCCCAGCGGAATGATCATCAGGATCATCAGAATCACGATCGGGGCGGCGAACATGATGGGCCGCTTCATCACCCGGTTGACCAACTTGCCCCAGAAGCCGTTCTCGACTTCCTCACGGGTCTTGGTCTTCTGAGTCTTCTCCGCCAGCCACTCGATGATCGTTCGCGATACCGACCAGTTGCGCAGGAACGGCACCCGCAGCAGAGTGCGCACGCCGAGCGCGTCGACGTTCGGGCCCAGGATGGCCAGGCTGGCGGCGAGCACGGTGATCGACAGAATTGCGGCCAGCATGACCGAAGCGATGATCGCGTAGGTGATCGACTTGAGGAATCCCTGCGGGAACAGCAGCAGTGGCAATGACGACGCCACGATGATCACCGCGGAGAACACCACGGTTCGCCCGGCCGTCATCACGGTGCGCCGCACGGCCACCTCGGTGTCGTAGCCCTCGGCGAGCTCTTCTCGGAACCGGCTGACGATGAACAGTCCGTAGTCGATCGCGATCCCGAGACCGATCAGCGTGACGACGGGCTGAGCGAAGAAGTGCACGGGCGCATAATCGGCGACGAGGCGCATGATGCCCAGCGCCCCGAGAATGGAAAGGCCGCCGATGATGGCGGGGAGGCTGGCCGCCACCACACCGCCGAAGACGAAGAACAGCAGCACCGCCACCAGCGGGATGGCCGCCACCTCGGCGCGTTGCTGGTCGACGCCGATCGTTCCGGTGAGCTCGTTGGCCAACGGGTTGAGGCCACCCAGTTTGATATCGCCGTTGTTGATCGTCTTCAGATCAGGCGCCACGGCCTGATAATTCTTCAGGATCTCGTCGTCGCCGTCACCTTTGAGCGGAATGCTGACGAACGTCTTGCGCATGTCCTGGGTCTTCATCTGCGCAACGGTGGCGTCGGTGCTGTCGGGCGCGCGTAACCAACCCGCCCAGCCGGCCACCTTGTCCTCATGCTTCTTGGCGAACGCGTCCAGCTCGTCGACCATCTCTTTCGACCACTGCGGATCGTCGACCTTTTTGTCGTCGGGCGGAGTCAGGATGGCCACGATGTGACTGGTGCGATCCCGGCCGTAGGCGCCGTCGGCGAGCAGGGACGCGCGCACCGACTGGCTGCCCTCGTCGTAGAACCCGCTCTGGGTCACGTGCTTGCCCAGGTCGATGCCGTAGATGCCGCCGCCGACGCACAGCGCGACCATGAGACCGATGACGATGTATCGGTACCGATATACGGTTCGACCCCACCAGGCGAACACTCGATCTCCTAACTAAAGCCGCGATGTCAGCAGCGAGGACAGCGGCCGGAACGGCTGAAGCCACGCGCCCTGCTCTGGTAGCGAATCCAAGCCGATTCGCGGTAGAGGCTCACGGAAAACACCGGGAATGTCCTCCAAGTCGACAAAATCCAAGGTATCCGACGCTAACGCCCAGCTTGCATGTTCGCGAAATCCGAGCACGGCCACCCCGGTGCCGGACCGCGCGATGTCCTCCAGCGGG
>CALQLM010000251.1 GCA_943331415.1 Bifidobacterium breve | reverse complement strand
TCCGGACCTGCCGGCCGACGCCACCACGGGTGAGCATGTCGGGGTGACGGGCCGGGTGGTGTTCGCCCGCAATTCCGGCAAGCTATGTTTCGCCACCCTTCAGGAAGGTGACGGCACCCAGTTGCAGGCAATGATCAGCCTGGCGGGCGTCGGGGTGGACGCACTTGATTCCTGGAAGTCCGACGTCGACCTCGGCGATATCGTCTTCATCCACGGCGAGGTGATCAGTTCCCGCCGCGGGGAGTTGTCCGTCCTGGCCGACTCGTGGCAGATGGCTGCGAAGGCGTTGCGCCCATTGCCCGTGGCGCACAAGGAGATGAGCGAAGAGTCCCGGGTCCGGCAGCGCTACGTCGATCTGATCGTCCGTCCGCAGGCTCGAACGGTGGCTCGGCAGCGGATCGCCGTTGTGCGCGCGGTCCGTAATTCCCTGGAACGGCGGGGGTTCCTTGAGGTTGAAACCCCGATGCTGCAGACCATTGCAGGCGGCGCCGCGGCTCGGCCGTTCGTCACGCACTCCAACGCCCTCGATGCCGACCTGTTCTTGAGAATTGCCCCGGAACTTTTTCTCAAGCGGTGCGTGGTCGGCGGTTTGGAAAAGGTCTTCGAACTAAATCGGGTGTTCCGGAATGAGGGCGCCGATTCGACGCATTCACCGGAATTCGCGATGCTCGAGACTTATCAGGCGTGGGGAACCTACGACGATTCGGCCGTCGTCACCAGGGACCTTATTCAGGAAGTGGCAGACGAGGCCATCGGTACCCGTCAGGTGCCATTGCCCGATGGGACCACATATGACCTGGACGGGGAATGGCCGTCGATCCAAATGTATCCCTCGCTGTCCGAGGCACTGGGGGAGGAGATCACACCTCAGACCGGGTTGGAATATCTGCTGGAAATTGCCGACCGACTCGGGGTTGAGATTCCGCCAGACCGCGGATTCGGCCACGGCAAGTTGATTGAGGAACTGTGGGAGCACACCGTCGGGTCCACCCTGTGGGCACCGACTTTCGTCAAGGATTTCCCAGTCGAGACGACACCGTTGACGCGCCAACACCGCAGTATTGAGGGTGTCACTGAAAAATGGGACCTGTATGTACGTGGTGTTGAACTGGCCACCGGCTACTCCGAACTCGTCGACCCGATAATTCAACGGGAACGATTTGAGGCCCAAGCCCGCGCCGCTGCCGCCGGCGATGATGAGGCGATGGTCCTTGATGAGGACTTTCTGGCGGCAATGGAGTACGGGATGCCGCCCACCACAGGGACCGGAATGGGTATTGACAGGTTGTTGATGGTGCTTACCGGCTTATTAATTAGAGATACGGTTTTGTTCCCGATTGTTCGGCGACACGGCAACTGAGCCGCATGTAATCGCTGTTGTTGTAATTCGGCGTGTGTTTATGGCACATTGTGCGCAGTAAAGAAATCCGATCCTGCGCATAGAAGGACCGAGGAAGCCATGGCCAAGAAAGTAACTGTCACTCTCGTCGATGATTTCGACGGTGACGGACCTGCCGACGAAACGGTGGAATTCTCGATCGACGGTGTGAGTTATGAGATCGATCTTTCAGCGAAGAATGCGAAGAAACTCCGCGACGACTTGAAACAGTGGATTGAGGCCGGGCGCCGGGTCGGCGGTCGCCGGCGTGGGCGATCCGGTGGTCCGGGTCGCGGTCGCGCGTCCATCGACCGCGAACAAAGCGCGGCAATCCGGGAATGGGCCCGCCGCAGTGGCCACAAGGTGTCCACTCGTGGGCGGATCCCGGCCGAAATCATCGAAGCCTTCCACGCCGCCACCTAGACCAACTGGGTCACCTAGACCAACCGGGATCACTGCCAACCGGGCTCACTAAGGTTCACCTGGGCTGATCGGGCCCGACCCGGCCATCCCAGGTGCCTTTTTGTGCGGCCGTCACCGCCCCGTCAGAACTGTTTCGCTAGACGCGAAGCACCCACCGGCGATACTGGGAAACACAACAGTGGTCCTGCGCGTTGGACTGCTGTGTCCGCCGCTTTGCGGGGCATGGCCACACGGGGGAACACCTCTCGGCGCCGCCCACTAGAGTGGTTCAAAGGTACGCGGTGCCTACCGCGGCGCCAGGTGATGGAGAGCAGGTAAGCACGGATGTTCGAGAGATTTACCGATCGCGCCCGCAGGGTCGTCGTCTTGGCTCAAGAAGAAGCCCGGATGCTCAACCACAACTACATCGGTACCGAACACATCCTGTTGGGACTGATCCACGAGGGCGAGGGCGTCGCAGCCAAGTCGCTGGAGTCCTTGGGCATCTCCCTTGAGGGCGTTCGCTCTCAGGTCGAGGAGATCATCGGTCAGGGTCAGCAGGCGCCGTCCGGCCACATCCCCTTCACGCCGCGCGCCAAGAAGGTTCTTGAACTCAGCCTGCGAGAGGCGCTGCAGCTCGGCCACAACTACATCGGAACCGAGCACATTCTGCTTGGTCTGATCCGCGAGGGTGAGGGCGTCGCCGCTCAGGTGCTGGTGAAGCTTGGGGCCGAACTGACCCGGGTGCGCCAGCAGGTCATCCAGCTCCTCAGTGGTTACCAGGGCAAGGAGACCGCAGAGGCCGGGTCGGGTGGTCGTGGCGGCGAAGCGGGTAGCCCGTCGACTTCACTGGTGCTCGACCAGTTCGGCCGCAATCTCACTGCCGCTGCGATGGAAGGCAAGCTGGACCCTGTCATCGGTCGCGAAAAGGAAATCGAGCGGGTCATGCAGGTGTTGAGTCGACGCACCAAGAACAATCCGGTGCTGATCGGTGAACCTGGCGTCGGTAAGACCGCTGTGGTGGAGGGTCTCGCCCAGGCCATCGTCAACGGCGAGGTGCCCGAGACACTCAAGGACAAGCAGCTCTACACCCTCGATCTCGGGTCGCTGGTGGCCGGCAGCCGATACCGCGGTGACTTCGAAGAGCGCCTCAAGAAGGTTCTCAAGGAGATCAACACCCGCGGCGACATCATCTTGTTCATCGACGAGTTGCACACCCTCGTCGGGGCGGGCGCTGCCGAGGGTGCGATCGACGCCGCGTCGATCCTCAAGCCCAAGTTGGCTCGCGGTGAGTTGCAGACCATCGGCGCAACCACTCTCGATGAGTACCGCAAGTACATCGAGAAGGACGCGGCGCTGGAGCGCCGGTTCCAGCCGGTGCAGGTTGGCGAACCCACCGTCGCGCACACCATTGAGATCCTCAAGGGCCTGCGCGATCGCTATGAGGCGCATCACCGGGTGTCGATCACCGACGCGGCGGTGGTGGCCGCTGCCACCCTGGCGGACCGCTATATCAATGACCGCTTCCTGCCCGACAAGGCAATCGATCTGATCGACGAGGCGGGTGCCCGGATGCGCATCCGCCGCATGACCGCACCACCGGATCTCCGCGAATTCGACGAGAAGATTGCCGACGCGCGTCGCGAGAAGGAGTCTGCGATCGACGCGCAGGACTTCGAGAAGGCGGCATCCCTGCGCGATCGGGAGAAGACCTTGGTCGCCCAACGCGCAGAGCGTGAGAAGCAGTGGCGCTCAGGCGATCTGGATGTCGTGTCTGAGGTCGACGACGAGCAGATCGCCGAGGTGCTGGGCAACTGGACCGGCATCCCGGTGTTCAAGCTGACCGAAGAGGAGACCACTCGGCTGCTGCGCATGGAGGATGAGCTGCACAAGCGCATCATCGGCCAGGAGGATGCCGTCAGGGCGGTCTCTAAGGCGATCCGCCGTACTCGAGCCGGCCTGAAGGACCCCAAGCGTCCGTCTGGGTCGTTCATTTTCGCCGGACCTTCCGGTGTGGGTAAGACCGAGCTCTCCAAAGCGCTGGCCGAGTTCTTGTTCGGCGACTCCGACGCGCT
>CALQLM010000250.1 GCA_943331415.1 Bifidobacterium breve | reverse complement strand
TAGTGGCCGTACTGGTGACCTTCGATGGCGAGTCGAACTGGTTCGAGGGTGCTGCGCTGATCGCGCTCTACATCGCGATTGCCACTTCCTTCTGGTGGGGATAGTGGATGCGCCCGTGCTGGTTCGGCTGATCGTCGTCGCGTTTTTCGCCGCCGGCGCCGTCATCGTGTCGCCGCCGGTGGTTGCCGACCCGGTGCCGTCGGCCGCCGACACCCTCGCCAGGCTCGAGACCCTGCCGATCAAGGGACGTGCGCCGAAGACCGGATACGAGCGCAGCCAGTTCGGCGAGCGGTGGACCGACGATGTCGCGGTACCGGGCGGACGCAACGGATGCGACACCCGCAATGACATTCTGCGCCGCGACCTCGTCGATCTTGTCATCAAGCCAGGTTCGAATGGATGCGCGGTTCTCAGTGGAATCCTCAATGACCCCTACACCGGACTCACCGTCGAGTTCGAGCGCGGACCGGGCACCTCAGCGGACGTTCAGATCGATCACGTTGTCGCCCTGTCAGACGCCTGGCAGACCGGTGCGCAGCAGTGGGATCCGTTCACCCGCGCCGACTTTGCCAATGACCCGTTGAATCTGCAGACCACGATCGGTTGGGTTAATCAGCAGAAGAGTGATGGGGACGCGGCGACTTGGTTGCCGCCCAACAAGTCCTATCGGTGTCCATTTGTCACCCGGATCGTCGATATCAAATCCGCCTACGGACTGTGGGTGACGCAAGCCGAACATGACGCGATCGCATGGGTGCTCGGCGATTGCGGTGCCGCGGAACCGCAATAGACCTTCAATTACATTTCGATTGGAGAAGCGGTGGGCGTCAGGTTCTCCATTCCGCGCAGGGTAAGGCTGAAACTGTCCTGGCGCTGAGCCATCGCACCACTGCCGTTGTCCGAGACAAGAATCAGGGCGTAGGAACCGTCGCTGAGTTCGGGGCCAAGGGTGATGCCCTCAAAGTTGCTGAAGCCGGTATTGGCCTGCCAGAGAAGCGCTTTGCCGACCGCGGTGAAACCGCCGTCGCTCAGGCTGGACACACTCGTGACATCGGACGCACCGGTGAAATCGAGTAGGTAGATCCGAGTGCGGTAATGCGGCAGGTATCCGCCGAGTTCCCGCTCCAATGCCAGAACGTCCCCGCTGGGCAGGGCCAGCAGGTCAACTAAACCGCTGCGTTCGACGTTCACAAACGGTGACAGCCGCGATATCGAGTCGGTGCGATATGCGTACTGAGTCCCGGCGGTCAGCTCTGGTCCAGCGAACTGCTGAATCCGCACCCAGCTACCCGCAGATGTGGTGGACAGTGCCCCGTCGGGTCGCAGCGCCTCCTCATTGGCAGTCCAGAGCGTGTCTTGGCCGAAGGTGAGCGATTCCAGGCCCATATTGTTCTGAACGTTGGCGGGCCGGTAGATATCGGGCACCGGAACCGAGCCCACGGTCAGTCCGGTGTCGAGGCTGAATTCGTTGATGCTCGAGGTGACTTCATCGGCGATCCACACCGTGTTTCCACCGGGCCTTCCGGCGATGCCCTCCGAGTCGGTGCCCAGACCGGGAGTATTGATGCCCGCGGTGACAAGAGTGGATCTGATCCGGCCGGTGCCGGAATCCAGCGAGGTGTAGAGCTGCCAGATCTTTTTCGCACCGCTGTCACCCACCGCGAAGTAGCTGGTGCCGTCGGCGAAGGTGAGACCGCTGAGTTCAGCCGCACCGGTGGATCCGCTCGGCAGCAGCAGCGGGCTCTGACCGGAGCGGGTGATGGTCATCCCGGGCTGGGCTGTCGGGTCCGGTTGAATCAGTGCGCGGGGCGCGCGTGCGCCGGATTGTCTGCGCGTTCGGTCCTGCGCCCTGGTGGTCCTGACGGCCGGCCGGACCTTCCCCGTCTGGTGGTGCGCAGACGCCGCGGACTGACCTCCTGTCGGGGCATTAGCGCGCGTTGGGTCGGCCGATGCCACTGGCGCCTCGGACGCCAGTGCTGCCCCGACGCCGAGGGCTACCGCCAGTGCTGCAAGAACACCGAAACGGCGCCGCACCGGATAACCCACGGCTAGACCAGCGTGGTCTTGAGCGGTGTCAGATCGGTTTTCATCAGCACGACGTTGTAGTTGCCCCACAGCGACATATTCCAGTACAGGGTGCTGATGTCAGGATCGCCCGCTGCGTCGGTCAACTCGCCGGTGCCGGACAGCGGGTGAACCATCGGTGCGTACAGGCCCGGATACTGGAAGGACGTGGCGATGGTGACCGGATCCGACCACGGTCCCTCCGGAGTGTCGGCGGTGCGCAGAATCACGTTATTGGCGCCATTGCCATACAGCACCACGTACTTGTCGAGATAGTCGTTGTACTGCACCGACAACTCGCTGACGTTGCCGCCGGTCTTGGCGCCGACGAGACCGGCGAACCAGCCGCCGAAGAAGTTCGGGTTGTTGGCGATGTCCCGAACGAATCCGAACAGGCCGGCGGAATTGGGGGAGTCGCCGATGATCGGTGCGGCTACGGCCGGCTTGTCGCGGACCCAGGAAGCGCCGTCCCAGTACTCGTACTGGGCCAGGTCGGTGATGGCGCCCTCGGGAACCCGGGACAGGAACGCCGATCCGGCCCGCCCCGATGGGGTGCCGAACGCGTAGACGTAGCGGGTGCCGCCGGGCGCGACTTTGGTTTCCGGCTCCAGGACGTAGGCGGCCTGCTGGAAATTCTGGCTGCCCGCAACATAGGGCGTGGAGGAGCGGAACCAGCCCGCTGAACGAACGCTCGAGGGCTGCAACTCCCACTTGTCGGTAGCCGGGTCGTACATCGAGATCGCCGAATAATTGGTTGTCCAGTAGCCGGGTGCGTCCCAGGACTTCACCGAGAAGTAGTTGACGTAGTTCTGGCCGTTGGCATACACGGCGGCCGACGGAATGTTTGTGACCTCCGAACCGATGAAGAACACCTGGTTGCGGGCCGCCGGGATGAACTGGTAGGCAGGGCCGGTGTCGATCAGGGTCAGTCCGTCGTACAACTCGGTGTCGCTGCTGAGCAGCAGCACATTGGAACGCCAGTTGCCGGTCATGTTGGGGCCACTGAAGGTGTCACCGAAGGCGAGCTGGGTCAGTCCGTTGTCCCCGTTGAGCCACATGACGCCGACATCGGTGCCGTAGATGTTCGCCCACGAGGTGTTGTTGATCTGGGCCCAGGTGAGACCGGGATAGGCGGTGTTGCGCTGCCCGGTCACCCAGCCGGTCGGCGCCGACGTCAGGGTGCTCGGTGGGGTGGCCACCACCGCCGCCGTGGCGACACCGGCATTCGCTTGAGCCGATGCTGCCAGCACCCGCGCCGGGGCCGACCGCGCGCCGACGGCGAAGTCCCGGCGGGTCCAGGCCATCAAGGCCCAGAGTGCCGCCGACTCCAGTGGCGCGCCGGGCGTGGTTTTCGCGGCCAGCAGCTCAGAGGTCAATCGGTGTACCGGAGTCGTCACACTCGGTGCGGACGTGATTGATGGCGTGAGGGTGGGAGCCGCCGCGGCCGGCGCGGTGGTCAGGGCTGGATCGCTCGTCGAGTCGGGAGTGGTGACCTCGGGCAGCGCGGTTGCACTGCGGAGGGCAGATGCGACGGGCGTGACGGGTGCGGCGGAGTCGGAACCCTGCGCCGCAGATTGTCGTGATGCGGGCTTGCGGGTGCTGGCCGCGCTTCTGGCGGTACGTCGAGCTGGTTGAGAGGCACTGGCCGATGCCGTCGATGCCTGTGGGCCGACGGCCGCCGAATCCGCCGATCCGGCACCTGGGGCATCTGCTCTCGCGACTCCGGTGCCGGTGATCACGGCGGCGCCGACCCCGAGGGTGACGGCTAGCATCCCTATCCGGCCGATGTGCGCGGCG
>CALQLM010000249.1 GCA_943331415.1 Bifidobacterium breve | reverse complement strand
GTTGATCACGGCGCCTACCCGTCGACATTGGGCTACCGGGGATTTCCGAAATCCTGCTGTACATCGTTGAACGAGATCATCTGTCATGGCATTCCGGACTCGACGGTGGTCGCCGACGGCGACATCGTCAACATTGACGTGACCGCCTATATCGGCGGTGTACACGGCGATACCAACGCGACGTTCCTGGCAGGTGACGTCAGCGACGAACATCGGCTACTGGTGGAGCGGACCCGCGAAGCGACCATGCGCGCCATCACGGCGGTCAAGCCAGGCCGGGCGCTGTCGGTGGTGGGCAGGGTCATTGAGGCGTACGCGAATCGGTTCGGCTACAACGTTGTTCGCGACTTCACCGGCCACGGCATCGGAACCACTTTCCACAACGGTCTCGTCGTGCTGCACTACGACCAGCCCGGCGTGGACACTCTGCTGGAGCCGGGAATGACATTCACCATCGAGCCCATGATCAACCTGGGATCGCTGGACTATGAGATCTGGGACGACGGATGGACGGTGGTTACCTCCGACCGCAAGTGGACGGCCCAATTCGAACACACCCTCGTCGTGACCGAGGACGGCGCCGAGATCCTCACCCTGCCGTGACGGGCGGGGCACTGCTGATCGCCGGCACCACCTCCGACGCCGGCAAGTCGATGGTGGTTGCGGGTTTGTGCAGATTGTTGGCGCGCAAAGGGATTCGGGTTGCCCCGTTCAAGGCGCAGAATATGAGTAACAACTCGGTGGTCGCACTGGACGCGGAGGGTATCGGCGGCGAGATCGGCCGGGCCCAGGGTATGCAGGCCCGCGCCGCGGGTCTGGCGCCCAGCGTCCGATTCAACCCGGTGCTTCTCAAGCCCGGTAGCGACCGCACCTCCCAACTGCTGGTGCGCGGCACGCCGATCGGATACGTCAGCGCCACCGACTACATCACCCATCGCGACCATCTTGCCGGGGTGGTCGCCGAGGAACTTGCCGGGTTGCGTGCCGAGTATGACGTGGTGATCTGCGAGGGCGCCGGGTCGCCCGCCGAGATCAATTTGCGGGCCACCGATCTGGCGAATATGGGCTTGGCGCGCGCAGCGAACCTACCCGTCGTCGTGGTCGGCGATATCGATCGCGGAGGCGTGCTGGCGCACCTGTTCGGTACGGTGGCGGTGCTGTCGCCGGAGGACCAGGCACTCATCGCGGGTTTCATCATCAATAAGTTTCGCGGGGATCCGGCCCTGCTGGTGCCGGGCCTCGAACAGCTCACCGCACTCACCGGTCGGCCTACCTACGGTGTGCTGCCCTACAGCGATGAGCTGTGGCTGGACGCCGAAGATTCGTTGTCGGTGGTCACCGGCGCACTCGTCGGTGTGCCAGTGGCTCCGCACGGCTGGCAGGAGTTGCGGATCGGTGCGGTTCGGCTACCGCGGATCTCCAATTCCACCGATATCGAGGCGTTGGCCTGCGAGCCCGGGGTGGTGGTCCGGTGGGTCAGCGAGCCGGCCGACCTGGCTGATATGGATGTCATCGTGATCCCGGGCAGCAAGGCCACGGTGGCCGATCTGGGCTGGCTGCGTGAGCGCGGCCTGGCCGACGCCATCGTGGCGCACGCCGGATCAGGGCGGGTGGTGCTGGGAATCTGCGGAGGATTCCAGATGCTGTGCCGCCGTATCGAGGACACAGTCGAGAGCGGGGCGGGCAGTGTTGACGGGCTGGGCCTGCTCGATGCCGACATCGTCTTCACCGCCGACAAGACGCTGCGGCACTGGGGCGGTCCGCTGGCGGGGTATGAGATTCACCATGGCCAGCTGGCCCGCTGTGCCGAGGCCAGCTGGTTCGAGGCTGGCTTGTCCGAGGCTGGCGGGTCCGAGGATGGGGCCTCCGCACAGGGGTACGTCCGCGACAGCGTCTTCGGCACTCACTGGCACGGCCTGCTGGATAACGACGACTTCCGGCGCAACTGGCTTACCGTGGCCGCTGCGGCAGCCGGCCGACCCGGATTCCGCGTCGCTCCGGATATCAATGTGCCGGCCCGCCGCGACGCCCAATTCGATCTGATGGCCGACCTGGTGGCCGCTCACCTCGACCTCGATGCGGTGCTGGGATTACTCGAGGGCCCACCACCGGCCCGCCCTGCCATCACCAGTGCCGTCGGCTGACTACCCTGAGACTCATGGCGGTTCGCGCAGTGATGGCTACAGTGCTGGCCGCGGCCACGCTTCTGACCGGATGCGGCACCACGGTCTCGGGCACCGCAACGTGGCCGGGCGCCGTGCTCGAGCGGGCACTGTTGCGCGAGAACGATTTCCCTCCCGGCGTGGAGTACGACCGGATCATCGAGCAGGCCGGTCAACCCGATGGTGCGGGGGAGCCGGGCCCGATGTTGTCGCGGCCGAAGGGGTGCTCCAACGCGCTCACCAATGTCATCGCGCAGTCGGCCGAACGTGGCCCCGGCAGTGCGGCCAAATACGGGGTCTCCTACGACGGGGCACGGATCGCGATGACCCTGTTGTCATGGAATCTGGACCTGGACAAGATTTCGGCGGCGGCCAGCCGATGCGCCAAGTTCGAGGCCTTCTTCGACCCGGAGTCCCCGGGCATCCCGATCACGACGACGGAGCTGCCCGGGCTTGAAGCGGGTGGGTTGGCCTATCAGCAAACGATGACGCTGCGAAACTCGACGAGCAGTGTCTATATGGCCTTTCGGAACGTCGGCGGTCACGCGGTGTTCGGCATTGCGTTACCGGCCGGTAACCCAACAATTACGGCCAAAGCCGAACTGCCACAGACGTTTCTAGACGTCTTCGCCAAACAGGTTGCCAGGATCCGCGCATCCTGAGTTGACCCTGAGATTGATGCCTGCAACGGGTTCGGGACCGGTCGGGCCGCAGTAGCGTGGCCAAATGCCTGCGACGCTGATGACTGTCGACGGGTTCCCGGTGCCGGTGAGTGTGACCGGACCGGACAAGGGGCCCTATGTCGTCGTCTTGGGCGCTGCTCAGCATGCCCCGGCCGCCTACGACGCGCTGTGTCAGCGGCTCCACGTCGCGGCAGTACGCACCGTGGTCATCGGGGCCGATCCTCGCCTGCATCCCAAGGCTGTCGTGGCCGTTCTCGACACCCTTGAGGTGCCCTGGTCGATTCTGGTGGGTGACCGCTCCGGAGCCGATCTGGCGTGGGAAGCGGCCGCGATGCGGCCTGACCGGTTCACCGGCCTAGTGGTCATCGACCGCGGGCATCCGCGGGTACCCGACCCGCGTGGTGTGATCCGCGATCCGGATTGCCCGCCGGTGGAGATGAACACCACCGCGCTGGTGACTAGCCCGGCTGCCAGGGCTGTGGCCAAGGCCAGTCAGCGGTACGTGTACAGCGACTACCGGCTGGTGGAATTCGCCGGGCGGCGCAATGCCGCCGAGGCCACGGCGCAGTTGGCGGCCGAGATTGTGTTGCGCAGTAGCACCTATTAGGACGCACGTGCGTAGATTTCCTTCGCGGGCGTAGAAAACTTCGCCGCAGCCCACACGAACGGCGGAATCAATGACTGACACCTCGGGTCTGATCAGCCTGGGCATTACTGCGACATCAGGCCTATTGGGCACCCTGGTCGGTGGCCTTGTCGGGTACTGGAGTTCCTCGAAAATGCACGACCGCACCATAGCCACCGAGGAGTCGCGGCAACGCCACGCACTGCTTCGCGAAGGCGCGATGACGTTCATCACCGGGATTGAGAAAATTGACGTGGGGCCGGCCGCAATGGAACGAATCGTCCAGCGGTGGGGTCCGCACGCGGCGATGCTGCTGTCCTCTGACTCCGATGACCAATCAACACTTGAGGCCGCCAGGGAGGTCTATCCGGCCCTTGAAGCGGGTGGGGGCCGGACGAAGATCCTGCTG
>CALQLM010000248.1 GCA_943331415.1 Bifidobacterium breve | reverse complement strand
GATCCACTCGCCGCCGGACTTGATGACGTCCTTGGCGCGGTCGGTCAGCGTGATGTAGCCCATCGGGTCGATCCGGCCGACGTCGCCGGTACGCAGCCAGCCGGACTCGAACTTCGACGGGTCAGTGTCGCGGTAGTAGGAACCGGTGATCCACGGCCCGCAAACCTCCAGTTCACCCACGGCCACGCCGTCATTCGGCAGCACGGCACCGTGGTCGTCGACGATGCGGGCCGTCACCCCGCACATCGGCCGACCCTGGGTGGCCCGGACATCCCATATCTTGTCCTCAGGCGTACCGGGTACCGGCCAGGCCAGCGTCGCCATCGGCGAGGTCTCGGTCATCCCCCACAGTTGCCGGATCTGTACGCCGTAGCGCTGCTCGAAGGTCTTCATCAACGACACCGGCACCGCCGATCCCCCGCACGCCACCAGTCGCAGCGATGAGATGTCGTGGCCGGGTTCGCGCTCCAAGTAATTCATCACGTCATTCCAGATCGTGGGCACCGCTCCCGTCACCGTCGGGCGCTGGGTTTCGATGAGGTTCACCAGTGACTTTGCGTCCATGAACCGATCCGGCAGCACGATGTCGGCGCCGGCCATCAGGGCCGCGTACGGCAGACCCCACGCGTTCGCGTGGAACATCGGCACGATCGCGCACGCTTTGTCCGAGAAGCTCAGACCCATGCCGTTGCCGCTGCAGACGGCCATCGAGTGCAGGTAGCTGGAACGGTGGCCATACACCACACCCTTGGGATTCCCGGTGGTCCCGCTGGTGTAACACATTGCGGCAGCTGAGTTTTCGTCGACATCAGGCCATTCGAACTGATCGGATTCAGCGGCGGTGATTTCGTGATAGCGCAACACGCGCTTGCCGGAGGCCTCAAACGGTTCCAGGTCACCGGATCCCACCACGATCACGGTGTGGACGGTCTCCATCCTGGGCAGAACCGGCGCAAGGATCGACGCCAGGGATATATCGGCGATGACCACCTGGTCCGCGGCTTCGTAGGCAACGAACTCGATCTGCTCGGGAAACAACCGGATGTTGAGGGTATGCAGCACCGCGCCCATCGACGGAATCGCGACGTAGGCCTCCAGGTGCTCCTGGTTGTTCCACATGAAGGTGGCGACCCGTTGGTCGGAGTCGATGCCAAGCCGACGCAGTGCGTTGGCCAACCGTGCGGCCTGGCGTCCGACCTCGGAATAGGTCGCGTGCCGGAAGCCGTCACCGGTGGCGGTGGTCACGGTGCGGTCGCCGTGGACATTCACCGCGTACCGCAGGATCGCCGCGACGGTGAGCGGGGAGTTCTGCATGGTGCTGTCCATTGGGGCCACCTTCGGTCGCGTTTACCTGCTGGTGGGCGCATAGTATCGCCGAAGGGGACGCCCGCCGCCGCTACTCCCTGAGCGAATCCCGCTGACCCGGGAAACGCTGGGGCTATCACCGGCGATACAACGAGCAGATCATGGCCCCGCGACAGGTGTGAAGGAGGCGGCAGTGCGTAGATTCGCGATCCTTGCCGCCCTCGCAGCCGTGCTGGCCGGACCCGCCGGGCAGGCCTGGGCCGACGAATCCGCCCAGGACACCATCAGCCGGCTCCAGAACGAGGGCTACTCCGTCACCATCGACAAAATCGGTACCGGCCCGATGTCCAAATGCGTGGTCACCAGCGTGCGCAATCCGCAGACCGTGACCCAGTGGATGCCCTATGTCGGCCCGGGGTTGGGCGGCCGGGAGTCCAGCATCCTGGTTCCCGTCGTGACGAGTCAGTCGATCTCGGTGTCACTGGACTGCTCGCAGCGCTAGCGCCCCGGGCAGCGGCACAGATCAGGACGCCGCGCGCAACTCACGATCGGCCTTGGCCAGCTCCATCGCGGTGATCGCGCCGTCATAGTCGGCCACGTACAGGCGGGTGCCATCCAGACTGACCGTGATGCACGAGACAGGGCGATCGGTGTCAATTCGGTCCACGATCTGGGCCGCGACGGTGTCGATGACGGCAATCTCCTGGCCGTCGACGAGGTAGGCCGTTGTTCCGCTGACAACCACCTGCACCGCCAATCCGTCCACCGCGATGGTGTCCACGACACGGCCGGCGACCGCGTCGACAACCCGGACCACTCCGCCGAGTTCAGCATCCCAGCCGGTGACAAGCACACGGCGGTTGTCGCGATCAACGGCGATATCGCCGATGGTTCCCTCAAGAGCGATCGTGTGCAGAACGCGGCGTGCCCGGACATCGATGACGACAAGCGAGCCGCCGAGATCGGTGTTGAGCGCGGCGTACAGCCGGGTGCCATCGGCATTGATCCGAACGGTGTCGACCCAGTCGTCGACCGTCCGCGTGACGGCGATGGTCTTGGACTTGCCGCTTTCGACGTCGATCACCGCGATATCGGCGACCTGATCACCCGAGCGGGCCACATAGAGCGCAGTGCCGTCGGGGCTCACCGCAAGACCGCGGGCGCCGACGGTGATCTCCTTGGCAGCCAGTGCCGCGCCGGCCTTCAGGTCGATGGCCACCACAGTGTCGTCGACATCCGAGGCGGAGTTGACGTAGGCGCGATCCGCGGTGGCGACCGCGTACGGCTCGGCGATCCCGGAGACCGTGGCGCTGACCGACAGCGTCGAGACATCAATGACCGAGACCGTGTCGTCGCCGTAGTGGGCGGCGACCAACTGGCGGCCGTCATGGCTGACAGCCATGTCGGTGACCGCGCCGGGCAGGCCGGAGAGCACGCCGAGGGCCGCGCGGGCCGTCCGATTCACATCGGCGGCCGGGCGCACTGCCGGCAGCAGGTCGCTGGTGCTGGCAATCCGCGGGCTCGACAGCGTTGACAGCCGCACCGTATCGGTGGGACGTTCGGCGACTGCGGTGACACCCCTCGTGTTCGCCATTCTCAAGACACCTCCATTAGCCAGACTGTCGCCTGGCTTTAGCGTGAAAAAATCAGGAAAACTGTTCCGACACCGGTGATGTCGGTCGTGCTCAATTCTAACGGCGGGCTACGACAGGGAGTTCCGGGTCAACTTGTTAAGACCTGAGCAGACTCAGCGGGCGCTCAGCGTGAATTCTTGACTGCTCCGTTGCCAACCAGCGGGAATACCCACGACGATGCTGGTGGCAAATGATTTCCGGGCCGGTGCAAACACCCACTGCGCGACGGCATCGGGAATCGCGTGGGGCTGAGAATCTCTTATTGGCAGGTTCGAAATGCGGCGGAGATCACACCGGCATCCGAGTGTCTGTCGTTCTTAAGAAGGTTGCTTAAGCAACGATTGCGCGCCGACGTCGCGCCTGCTCAGAGCATCTGTTCGACGGCATCACGGCTGCGGACCGGATCACTGCCCACCACATAGGCCGGTTCGGTGTGATCGACCAGCGTGCCTTTGGCGACCCGGCGCTTGGCTTGCCGGAACTCGCGCAATGGGCCCATCGCGGCCTGGGTGGTGTTGATGGCCGCCCAGGTCGCCGCTCGACGGGCGGCACGCTCCACCGGGTTCGGCGGGGTGTAACTGATCATCTGCGCCGCCCAGTCGGTCATCGCATCGCGAATGCCCCAATCGAAGAACTTCACCGTCTGCGGAACCTCGGGGTTACTCAGCAGCGCCTGCCCGGTCGACATGGCGGCGCCGTGGGTGAGCGCCAGTTTGGGAAGATAGGACTTGAGGCAATCCAGTGTTTCAGCCTTGGTCGCGGGTAGGTCGGTTCCGCCCAGCGCGCGGCCCACCCTGACGAACTCGCCGTAGTAGCGATCGATATCCCGCAGTGGCATGGGGTGGTACATCTCGTGGGCGGTCGCGATCCCCCACACCACGGTCGCGTAGTTCCATCGCAGCCACTCGGGGTCATCAGCGTCATACGGCAACCCGTCCGGCCG
>CALQLM010000247.1 GCA_943331415.1 Bifidobacterium breve | reverse complement strand
TGCGGCCAGGGGGATCGCCGCGGTGTTGTAGCCGAACGCCCAGAAGAGGTTCTGCTTGATGATTCGCAGTGTCTTCGATGACAGCCGCAACGCGATCGGCACCGTCCGCAGGTCACCCCGGACCAGGGTGATGTCACCGGCCTCGATGGCCGCGTCGGTACCGGTTCCCATCGCCCTTCCGATATCGGCGGTAGCGAGCGCCACCGAGTCGTTGACGCCGTCGCCGACCATAGCCACTCGGCGGCCGCGGGCCTGCAGCGCACCGATGGCGTCGGCCTTCTGCGACGGAAGCACCCCGGCGATCACGTCGGACGCGGCGATCCCCACCTCGGCGGCCACCCGGGCGGCCACCGCCTGATTGTCCCCGGTCAGCAGCATCGGGGTGATGCCCATCGCCTTCAGCTCGGCGATCGCCTCGGCACTGCTCGGCTTGACCGCATCGGCCAGCCGGATCACGCCACGCCGGACGTTGTCCCAATTCACCTCGACGCTCGTGCGGCCATCGGAATCGGCTGCCCGTTCGGATGTTCGCGTCACTCGGACCACCGTGCCGTCCACCACACCGCGCACTCCGGTTCCGGCATCGTTGACGAAGTCGGTGACCGGGGCCAGCCTCAGGCCCCGCTCGCGGGCCGCGACGACGATCGCGGCCGCGACCGGATGCTCGGAGGCGGCCTCCACCGCCGCCGCACGCGCCAGCACGACATCGGCGTCCTCGCCGGCTGAGACCTCGAGTGCTCCGACGGTCATCTTTCCGGTCGTCACCGTGCCGGTCTTGTCGAGCACCACGGTGTCGATACCGCGGACGGTCTCCAGCACCTGGGGCTTCTTGATCAACACGCCGAGTTGAGCGCCCCGGCCGGTGCCGACCAGAATGGCTGTTGGTGTCGCTAGACCTAGCGCGCACGGGCAGGCGATGATCAGCACCGCAACCGCAGCGGTGAATGCAGCGGTTGCCGAGTGCCCGGTCAACAACCAGCCGGCTAGCGTCACGGCCGCGATGACCAGGACCACGGGAACGAACACCGCGGATACGCGATCGGCGAGCCGCTGAATGGAAGCCTTCCCGGTCTGCGCATCGGAGACCATCCGTGCCATTCGTGCAAGTTGGGTATCGGCACCAACCCGGCTGGCGCGCAGTAGAATCCGACCAAAGGTGTTGACGGCACCACCGAGCACCGAATCACCGGCAGACACATCCACAGGCACGGATTCACCAGTCATGGCCGAGGTGTCCAACGCCGATGTACCGTCGATCACCACACCGTCGGTGGCGACCCGTTCACCGGGACGCACCACAATCACGTCACCGACCACGAGCTCGTCAGCGCCGATCCGGACCTCCTCGTCGTCACGGACCACAGTGGCCTCCTTGGCGCCTAGCGAGAGCAAAGCGCGCAGGGCCGAACCCGCCGACCGCTTGGCCTTGGCCTCGGAGTAGCGGCCGGCAAGAAGGAACACCGTCACCGCGGCGACGACTTCGAAGTACACGTGCCCCGCCGATCCGGTGATCACGATGAACGCCGACCACAGGTAGGCGGCCAGGGTGCCGATCGATACCAGGGTGTCCATGGTGGATGTGCCGTGCCGGGCGCTGTTCAGTGCCGCCTTATGGAACGGATAACCGCCCCAGAACACGATCGGAGTGGCCAGGGCGAACACCAGCGGTTGCCAGCCGGGGAACTGCCAGGCCATCACCATCGACAGCGCCACCACCGGGACAGCCAGCACCGCCGAGCCGATCAGCCGTGGCCGCAACTGCTCTTCCGGCAGATCGTGGTTCATGTGGTCGTGGTGGTCCATCTGAGGAGGGTGGGCGTGGTCGATCACCGACGCGTGATAGCCGCATGACTCGACTGCGCGGATCAGGTCGTCTGAACTCACCTCGGGGTCGTGCTCAACATGGGCCTGCTCGACTGCGAAGTTCACCGTGGCGGCCACCCCGTCGAGGCGGTTGAGGCCGCCTTCGATCTTCGAGGCGCAGGAGGCGCAACTCATTCCGCTCAGCCGTAAATCTGTGGACGTCATACTCGCGACTATACCCCTAGGGGGTATAGGTATCAAGGGTGGGGTGCGTCACCGCTCGTCGCAACCCGGCCAGGCCGAGGACGGCCAGAACACCGGCTGCCGTCGCCAGCAGCAGGGCCAGGACCATCATCGGCGGGTCGTACACCGCCGAGGCCGTGGCCGGCTGCCCCTCGGTGACCGGTGCAACCTCGACCATGCTCACCACCTGCGACCAGCACAGCGTCGCGGCGGCGGCCGCCGCGACGGCGAGCACCAACGCCACGATATGGCGGCCCGCAGACCTCATCCGGCGTCCACCAGTGTCTCCAACGCCGACCGCAAAGCCTCGTGATCACGGGCCCAGGCCTGCGCGGTCCGGTCGTTGACCAGCTTCAAACCGATCCCGGTGCGCCCCTTCGGTACTCCGTTGATTTCCCCGAGCGTGCGGGCCTCCTGCCACTTCTGCAGTGGCTCACCGGATTTCACGGTGTTCTCAGCCTCGGGGTAGACCTCAAGGATCTCGCTGATCGGCAGAATCTCCGTACCCTGGCGCAACGAATCAGCGGTCAGTTCCACACTGGTATGAATCCGTGCCGCCCTGACCTGAATAGCCAGGAATCCCGACATCATCACCAGGAAGAACGCCGGTACCACCGGCTGGAATCCGAGGCCCGCGGCCGACTGGATGAACACCATCACTGACGCGCCCACCACGCCGAGCCACAGCCATTTCCAGCTCGCGCCGTTCTCGAAGAACAGCGGTTCGGTATCGGCGGCAGGGGTGTCCGGCATCGGAGAATCAGACATCGGGGAATGAGACATCGGGCCGCGGCCGCCGGTTCAACGTCAGCGTGCCGGCGATGATGGGCAGCAGACTCAGGAGCGCCAGAATGTGGATGCGCAGGCCAAAGCCTGCGGCCAGCGACACCAGAACCACGATGGCCAACGACAGCCCGGTGGCCGACCGGCGGAACCGGGTATCACCGTCGCGGGCACGCGCCGCGAACGCCGCGAGGGCGGCACCGGCCAGGGCGAGCAGGACACCCGCGCCGCGGTAGAGCCTGAGGTAGTTCTGAACGGTCTGATCGGACACCGCCTGTGGCGCGGAGCGGCGAAGGGTGTCGAAACCCAGGGTCGCCGACATCAGTCCACCGGCCATCAGGAGTACGGCCCCCAACACCAACAGCCAGAATGCGGTGGTGACGGCAACCGGCCGTGAATCGCTCGCGGTCATACCGGGAAAGCCTAGTGGCAGATCAACGCGTGAAGAACCCGTGCGAGTCGGTGCGGTGCAGCAGGTAGATCCCGCCCCCGATCAGCACCGAGCCGATGATGCCCGTTGCCGCAAAAACCACGGCGGACAGCGGCGGACGCACCACGCTGATCAGGCTGGCCAGCGTGTAGATGATCGTGGCGATCCCCCCGCCGGTGAGCAGCGTGCGAGTCCACCGATAGCCCGCCCGCAACAGCAGCAGGAAGGTGAGCACCACCGCGGCCACCGCGAGCGTGAACGCCGTACTGAGAACCTTGACGGGCGTCGAGGCACCGGTGGTGGGCGCGCCGACAAAGATGTCGGCCATCTGTCCAGCGATCAGCAGCGGAAGCGCGGCCAGCCAGAGCCAGAAGCCGGTATCGACATCGGTGGGCCGAGTCGGCGTACCCCCGGGCGGCTGCGCGATCACGCGAGCCAGCCCGCGGCATCGACCGCGACGTAGGTCAGGACGATATCGGCGCCGGCCCGGCGGATACTGATCAGCGATTCCAAGGCAGTGGCGCGACCCTCGATCCATCCGTTGGCGGCCGCAGCGGCGATCATGGCGTACTCACCGGACACCTGATAGGCCGCCACCGGGACCGGCGAGATTTCCGCGGCAGCCCGCACGA
>CALQLM010000246.1 GCA_943331415.1 Bifidobacterium breve | reverse complement strand
GCTTCCCCGGTGGCCGTGCACCCTTAGCGATGCCCAGGCCTTTGACCTCTGAGGTATCTGCAGGTGCTGCGGCGGGCTCCGATGCCGGCGCAGCCGTGGCGGGCGGTTCCGCCACCGGTTGCTGGGCCGGTTCGACTGGTGCCGCGGCAGGCGCTGACTTCTTCGCGCCGGGCCGCTTAGCGCCCGCCGCGATACCCAAGCCCTTCACCGGCTGCGCCGGAGTCGCCGGTTCGGCCGCCGGTGCCGGAACCGGAGCATCCACGATGGCGGGCGCGGCCACGTCCGTGGCAGCGGGAGCCATCTTTTTCGCCCCGGGCCGTTTGGCTCCAGAGGCGATGCCGAGACCCTTGGCGGGTGCCGCCGGTGCTGCGGGCGCAGCCGCAGGTGTTGCCGCCGGTGCGGCCGCAACCGGCTCAGGCTGCGGTGCCACTTGAGGCGCCGGCGGTGCCACTGCCGGTGCGGCGGCGGCGGCCAGCGCGGCCGCAGTGCCCTTCGCCGGCAGCGTCAACGTGCTGCGGTCCAAAGACCCGAGTAGCAGTTGCGCGACGTCGACCACCTCGACCTGCTCGGCCTTGCCTCGATCACCGACGCCATCGCTGAGCATCACCCGGCAGAACGGACAACCAGTAGCGATCGTGGTGGGATCGAGATTCAACGCCTCATCCACGCGCTCGTGATTAACCCGCTTACCGAGGTGCTCTTCCATCCACATGCGCGCACCGCCTGCGCCACAACAGAATCCGGTCTCGGCATGGCGCGGCATCTCGGTGAGTGTGGCCCCCGACGCGCCGATCAGCTCACGGGGCGCCTCATAGACCTTGTTGTGCCGGCCCAGGTAGCACGGGTCGTGGTAGGTGATCGTGCCCGCCTGCCCACTACCGTTCACCGATTCGACCGGGATCAACTTCTTATCCCGAACGAGACGGTTGAGCAGTTGGGTGTGATGCAGCACGCTGTAGTTTCCACCGACCTGGGGGTACTCACGACCCAGGGTGTTGAAGCAGTGCGGGCACGTGACGACGACCTTGCGGTCGACGCGCTCGACGCCGGTGAACAACTCGTTGATGGTCTCGACGTTCTGAGATGCCAACTGCTGGAACAGGAATTCGTTGCCCGAGCGACGTGCCGAGTCGCCGGTACAGGTCTCTGCGTCGCCGAGCACCAGGAACTTCACACCGGCCGCTGACAACAGTTCGGCGACGGCCTTGGTGGTCTTTTTGGCGCGATCGTCCAGCGAACCGGCACAACCCACCCAGAACAGATACTCGAAGCCCGCGAAGGTTTCGACGTCTTTGCCGTACACCGGAACGTCGAAGTCGACCTCGTCAATCCAGGTGAGGCGCTCTTTGGCGTTCTGGCCCCACGGGTTGCCCTTATTCTCCAGATTCTTGTAGAGCCCGGCGAGTTCGGACGGAAACTCCGATTCCATCATGACCTGATAGCGGCGCATGTCGACGATGTGATCGATGTGCTCGATGTCCACCGGGCACTGCTCGACGCACGCACCGCACGTGGTGCACGACCAAAGCACGTCGGGGTCGATCACGCCCAGCGCTGCGGCGTCACCCACCAGTGGACGGGTGGCTTGGAGTGGGGAGTCGGCGGGCACGCGTTCGAAACCTGACTCCGGAACGTGATGCGGATTGTCGTGCCCGATCTCCAGGCCACCCTCGGTATCGGTGGGGCCGTTCTTGGTCCCAAAGATATAGGGCGCCTTGGCGAACAAATGATCGCGAAGATCCATGATGAGGATCTTGGGGGACAACGGCTTTCCGGTGTTCCAGGCGGGACATTGCGACTGGCAGCGGCCGCACTCGGTACACGTCGTTAAGTCGAGGTAGCCCTTCCAGGAAAAGTCTTCGATCTTGCCTCGACCGAACACCGCATCCTCGGCGGGATCCTCGAAGTTGATCAACTCGCCCTTGGACTCCATCGGCAGCAGTGGGCCGAGCGCATTGGGCAGACGTTTGAACGTGACGTTCAGCGGTGCCAGTCCGATGTGAAGGTGCTTGGAGTGCAGCACGATCAGCAGGAACACCAGCATCACGCCGATGTGCAGCAGCAGTGCGACCGTCTCGACAATCTCATTGGCGTGTGGACCCAACGGGCGCAGCAGCGCGGCCACGCCGTGCGAGAAGAACGCCGCCGGACCGTAGGGCAGGTTGCCGTTGTTGACCGCCGAACCACGGAAGAGGGCGTAGGTCCAGATGACGTTGAAGATCATGAAGAGAATCAGCCAGGCGCCACCGGTATGCGAGCCGTAGAACCGCGAGGAGCGGCCGTACTCCTTGGGTTCGGAGCGCAGCCGGATGATCGCGAAGGTGATGATGCCCAGCAGCACGGCGACGGCGAAGAAGTCCTGCAGGAAGCCAAGGATGTTCCATCGACCGACCACCGGGATGTGGAACTTGGGATCGAACAGCACTCCATAGGCCTCGAAGTACACCGTCGCCAGGATGAAGAAGCCCCACATGGTGAAGAAGTGCGCGATGCCAGGGATCGACCAGCGCAGCAGTCGGGTCTGACCGAACACCTCGCGGACCTGGTTGCCGATCCGCTCGCCCATGTGGTCTTTGCGGCCATCTTCGTCGCGAACGGGTTGGCCGCTTCGGATCAGCTTTGTCAGCCATGCAACGCGTTTGACGGCGAGAAGTCCGACGATGGCCGTCATGGCGAGGCCGATGATCAGCCGGATGAGAATCTGCGTATCCACGGCGTCCCTCTGCAGGTCTGGCAGTTACCCGTCGGTAACTCAGCGGTTGTTACCGGCCGGTAACTTGTGCTTGTCGATGGCCCATCGTCTCACCCCCGGCTATCGCAGCGCGACAGTGGTCTCGATACCGCTATTCCGGCGGCGCCGGCTTGACCGTCGGCAGCGTCTCACCGGTCAGGATCGACTGCGTCGTCGGCGGCGGAGCGACCGTCGTTGTGGGTGGAGCCACGCTCGTGGTGGGCGGCGCCTGTGTCGTGGTTGGCGGTTGCGTGGTTGTCGTCGGCGGCTCAGTCGTCGTTGTTGTCGTGGTCCGCGTCGTGGTGGGGGTTGTGGTCGTCGTCGTGGTTGTGGTCGTCGTCGTCGTGGTGGTGGGGGTGGTCGTCGTCGTGGTTGTCGTGGTCGGCGCCGTGGTGCTCGTGGTGGTCGTCGGCGCTGTCGTAGTCGTCGTCGGCGTCACTGTCGACACCGTCGGCTCGCCGTTGCTCCCGGTAACCGTGATCGTCTGCGGAACCGGCGCGTTCGAGGGCGTCTCTCCGGGCTTCGTGACCCGGGTGGTGGTGGTAGTCGGGGTGCTGTCCGTGCTCGTGAGGGTGATGGCAAGTCCGCCGACTGTGACCGCAGCCAGCGCCGCGGCAATGCCGAAGAGCAACGGTGGTCGGCGGTACCAGGGCAGCAGAGCCGATGCGAAGTCGTTTTCGGAATCGGGTTCAATCAGTGTCGTCGGCCGCGAATCCGGCTGCGGCGCTGAGTAATCGACACCGGTGTAATCACCACCGGTGTAGGGGACGGGGTCCTCGACGGCACCGTCGTCCTGGGACCAGGCCAGCGCCCCAGACGATTCGGCCCCGGACGATTCCACTCCAGCCGCACCCGCTGCGGCGGGTGCCCACGCGGTAGGTGCCAATCCGGTTGGAGAGTCCGCTGCCGTCGGGGCCAGGCCGGTGGGGGCATCGGCCGCTGCGGCGACCCCGGTGGACGCCTCAGGCGTCGTGCCGCGCATGGCGATCAACGCGGCGCCGGTAGCCGCCGCAAGATCGGGGAATGGCGTGGTGATCACCGGTACACGCAGGGCACCGGAGAGCCGTTGGCTGAGGACGGGGATTGCCGCGCCGCCACCAACGATGGCGATCGCCGTCACGTCCGCTGCCGGAATGGAGTTGCGCTCCAGGACGTCCCCGAGT
>CALQLM010000245.1 GCA_943331415.1 Bifidobacterium breve | reverse complement strand
TCACCCAGCAGTACGTCAAGAACGCACTCGTCGGTGATCAACGGTCCGGTATCGGAGGGCTGATCCGTAAAGCCAAGGACTTGGTCATCTCGACGAAGATGTCGCAGCAGTGGTCCAAAGACGAAGTGCTGCAGGCATATCTGAACATCATCTATTTCGGACGCAGTGCCTACGGAATCTCCGCGGCATCGAAGGCCTACTTCGACAAGCCTGTCGAACAGCTCACCGTCTCCGAAGGTGCACTGCTGGCTGCACTCATCCAGCGACCGTCCACCCTGGATCCTGCCGTCGATCCTGAAGGTGCACTGGCCCGGTGGAATTGGGTGCTCGACGGCATGGTCACCATCGGCGCACTGTCCCAGGAAGAACGGGATCAGCAGGTCTTCCCAGAGACGGTGTCACCGGATAAGGCGAAGACCGAAAACCTGACCACCGGACCCAACGGCTTGATTGAGCGTCAGGTCACCAAAGAACTTCTCGAACTGTTCAATATCGACGAGGACACGTTAAATACCCAGGGTCTGCAGATCACCACCACGATCGACTCGCAGGCACAGAACGCCGCGGTCAAAGCGGTCGGCAATTATCTGGATGGCCAGATGCCGGACATGCGGGCGGCGGTGGTGTCCATCGACCCGCGCACCGGCGGGGTGAAGGCTTATTACGGCGGTTCCGACGCGGCGGGATTTGACTTCGCCCAGGCCGGCCTTCCCACCGGTTCGTCATTCAAGGTCTTCGCTTTGGTGGCTGCACTCGAGCAGGGCATGGGTCTGGGTTACCAGGTGGACAGCTCGCCGCTCAAGATCGACGACAAGTTGACGATCAACAACTCCGAGGGAGAGAGTTGCGGTTCCTGCAGCATCGCCGAGGCACTCAAACGCTCGCTCAACACCGTCTACTACCGATTGATGCTGAAGCTGAAGAACGGCCCGGAGGATGTGGCCGATGCCGCCCACCGCGCCGGTGTGGCAGAAAGCTTCCCCGGCGTGGAGCACACCCTCTCCGAGGACGGACTCGGCGGCCCCCCGGGCGCCGGGGTCGTACTGGGTAAGTACGAGACGCGTGTCATCGACATGGCATCGGCCTACGCCACCATCGCGGCGTCGGGGATCTACCACAGTCCGCACTTCGTCGAAAAAGTGGTCAACGCCCAGGGCGAGGTGCTGTTCGACGTTGCCACCGAGGACAACACCGGCGAGCGACGCATCGAGAAGCCGGTGGCCGACAACGTGATCGCCGCCATGGTGCCCATTCCCGGGTGGTCCAACGGCCATACCCTTTCCGGTGGTCGCACCGCGGCGGCCAAGACAGGTACCCACCAACTGGGAGATACCGGCGCGAATCGGGATGCCTGGATGGTCGGTTTCACCCCGTCGCTGTCGACGGCAGTGTGGGTGGGCACCGTTAAAGGCGATAAGCCGTTGGTCAACAGCTGGGGCGGATCGGTTTATGGTTCCGGACTGCCCGCTGACATCTGGAAGGCGACCATGGACGGCGCCCTGAAGGGCACCGATTTCGAGTCCTTCCCCACTCCAACGGAAGTGGGCGGCTACGCCGGATTGCCGGCCCCGCCCCCGCCGCCGGTGAGCCCAAGCCCGGTGCCGAGTGAGGGCCCGCCCGTAGTGCCGCCCCCGCCCCCGCCGCCGACCGGTTTCGAGATTCTGCCGGGTATTACCATTCCCTTTCCACCGCCGGCACCTCCGCCGCCGCCACCGGTCGATCCGCCTTTGCCGCCGCCGGAGCCGGCTCCGGCCGTGGTGCCACCGATTGACCCCAACGTGCCTGCCGTACCGCCACCGCCCCCGTGACCGAAGGGCTTCCCGGGGGCGCCCCGGCCGTCGGGGCGACGGCAGGACACGTACGCGCCACGGTGTCGCCTCAGCCCCTCGCCAATGATCTGCGCAGTGCCGATAGCCGTGATCTCCCCAGCCGCAATGACACTGTCGTCGCCGCACTGTCGCAGGTAATCGGGGGACCGGTCGGGCGGCATGCCCTGGTGGGCCGGACCCGGGTGTTCACTCCGCTGCGGGCGATGTTCATGATCGCGCTGGTGTTCCTGGCACTGGGATGGACCACTAAGGCCCCATGCCTGCAGACAGTCGGCACCGGCCCGCCCGACCAACGCGTGGCCAACTGGGAGAATCAGCGCGCGTACTACGAGCTGTGTTATTCCGACACAGTGCCGCTGTACGGCGCAGAGTTGTTGAGCCAAGGCAAGTTTCCATACAAGTCGAGCTGGTTGGAACTGGACTCCGCCGGACAACCGCGGACGCAGTACGACGGCCGCACCGCGGTGCGCTACATGGAATACCCGGTGCTGACCGGTGTCTACCAATACGTGGCGATGTCACTGGCCAAGACCTACACCGCCGTTGCCAAGAAGACCGGCATCGCGCTGCTGGCCGGTGTCGCCGAAGTGGTGATGTTCTTCAACATCGCAGCCCTCGGCCTTGCGTTGGCATGGTTGGCCACGGTGTGGGCGGCCGCCATGCTTGCCGGACGCCGCGTGTGGGATGCCGCACTGGTGGCCGCCTCGCCGATCCTCATCTTTCAGGCCTTCACCAATTTCGATGCTCTGGCAACGGCTTTGGCGACCGGGGGGCTGTTGGCGTGGGCGCGGCGCCGCCCGCTGCTGGCCGGAGTGCTCATCGGTCTCGGCGTATCCGCCAAGCTCTACCCGGCGCTACTCCTACTGCCACTACTCCTGCTCGCTGTACGCACCGGTCGGTTCGGTGACGCTGTGCGCACCACATCCGTCGCCGTCCTCGTCTGGTGTGCGACCAACCTTCCGGTACTCCTGATGTATCCACGCGGTTGGTCGGAGTTCTTCCGGCTCAACACCAGACGTAACCAGGATATGGATTCGGTGTATAACCTCATCCGGTCATTCACCGGCTGGCGGGGCTTCGACCCCGATCTCGGGTTCTGGCAGCCACCCACCACGCTCAATATCGTCACCGGTGTTCTTTTCCTATTGTGTTGCGCGGCAATCGCTTATATCGCCCTGACTGCGCCCCGCCGGCCCCGGATCGCCCAACTCGCATTCCTGGTGGTGGCCGCTTTCCTTCTGGTCAACAAAGTCTGGAGCCCGCAGTTCTCGCTATGGTTGGTGCCGCTAGCGGTGCTCGCCCTGCCGCATCGCCGGGTGCTGATGGCCTGGATGACTATCGATGCTCTGGTGTGGGTTCCCCGGATGTTCTACCTCTACGGCGAACAGAGCAAGGGACTGCCTGAGCAGTGGTTCACCACGACGGTGCTGATCCGCGATCTCGCCGTGGTGGGACTGATCGCGCTCGTCGTCCGCCAGATCTACCGTCCCGCAGAGGATCTGGTTCGCGATCGCGACTCCGTCGACGATCCATCCGGCGGTGTGTTCGACGGTGCGCCTGATGCATTCCCTTCGCGGTGGCCGCAACGGTTACGCCCGGCTCAACGGCACTCGCCTGTTCACCATGAGGAGGTCCGCGATGAAAGTCGCGATCACATTGTTTCCGCGTAATACCGCACTCGATTTTGTGGGACCGTACGAGGTCCTACAACGGGTGCCGTCGATCGACGTCGTCTTCGTCGGCCATCGGCGCGGTGAAATCCGCACCGACAACGGCATGCTGGGACTGGTCTGCGACGCGACCTTCGACGAGGTCACCGATCCGGACGTGCTGCTGATCCCGGGCGGGGTCGGAACCCGTGAGCTGATGACCGATGAGCCGATGTTGGAGTGGGTCCGCGCGGTACACCGTCACACGCGGTTCACCACGTCGGTGTGTACCGGAAGTCTGGTGCTGGCCGCGGCGGGCTTACTCGACGGGCTGACCGCGACGACCCACTGGGGTGCGGCCGGACTGCTTGAGCCGTGGGGCGCGCGGTACACCGCCGAGCGTGTCGTCGAGCATCT